>MEUM01000143.1:0-8571 GCA_001771735.1 Caldifarciminota bacterium RBG_13_43_14
AATGGATCACCAATTTCGCTAATCAGCGTTCTTTTAATTATCATTATATTATGAAAACAATGTCGGTTTATACTGAAGCATATGGTGAGTGTTTGATCGGTATTGGCGAACACTTATCCGGTATGTGGCAGGGCAATGGTCAAAAACTGGATTTTGAATATTATGGACTATACGATCTTGAATATGAAAAACAGAATGGCCATTGGATAGAGAATGTTCGTGGTGAACAAACGGAAATTCTGACCCAGATTGAAAGAGTGTTGGAATTCGATGAGTTTGAGTACCAACCGGATGCCGAGACCTATACATATCGTTTCAAGGCCAATGTGGCATTTTTATCACCAATACACCGCAAGGAGATGGTTGGTTCGATCAGATTTTCGGGTAAAGACTATCGCCCGGTCGAAATTTGGGCCGGTTTGCCGGATTCGTCCGTGTATTGGATGGTTAAACTAAGTGATTATAATCGCCTGCGATCGATCAAACCGCCGGTTATGAAATGGCAGGAACATACGATCGACACAGGAGAAAATTATGGTTCACTGAAAAAAAGATTTAACCTGCTTGATATCCCATACAGAATAAAGCGTGGCAATCAAAAAGTGGAAATAAATGTTCCGGGATATATTAGTGCGGATGAATTGCAGCGCTATTTTGATAAGGTTGAAATGACCGTATCCAGAGTTGTTGATGATCGAGCCGATGCAAAACGCAGCCTGGAGATAAATGAAAAAAAATCGGTTATTTACGTCGGTGACCGGATATTTGGGAGTTCTGATATAAAAGACGGTCGGGTTAAATTCGATGCGATCGGCCGTCCATTCGTGGCATTGTCATTGAGAAAACCGCAGGATATCTCAAGGCGTCTGCTCGTGGAGATAAACGATGAAACACCACAAATAGTAAATATTGACAATCCAGGTAAAATGAGTAAAATTAAACTATATTTTGATAAAACATTTCATGATATGCATGTCCTCAGGGCTCAGCTGCTCCAACCCTTACATAATATTGATTTCGATCTTTAATTAAGGGGGATCTTTGATAAATCTGGTTTTGCTCATTTATTTTTTACTCTTAACAGTATTGTTTTTTTATTCATTCCATTCGTATTTGCTATTATATTATTATTTCAAATTCCGCCAGCGTCTTAAGGATAAAAAAGATAAAAGCTCTGATACCCGGCCGTTGGTGACAGTGCAGTTGCCAATTTATAATGAAAAATTTGTGATTCGTCGTTTGTTGCGCAGTGTTGTCGATCTTGATTATCCAAAATCCAAACTTGAGATACAAGTGATTGATGATTCGGATGATGAAACCACGATGATCGTGAATGAGCTCGTTCAATATTATCGAAAAAACCATTTTGAAATAAAACACATACGCCGCGGATCAAGAAAGGGATATAAAGCCGGGGCACTGCAATATGCGACGAACCTGGCAAAAGGCGATTATTTGGCGATTTTTGATGCTGATTTTATCGTACCGCGTAATTTCTTGAAGGCATTGATCGGTGAGTTTAGCGATCCGCGCGTCGGTAGTGTTCAGGCACGCTGGGGGCATTTGAATGACCGTTATTCAGTGTTGACCCGCTCTCAGGCGATCAGTCTGGATAATCATTTTGTCATGGAACAAGGACTGCGCAGTGAAGCCAATTTCTTTATCAATTTCAACGGAACATGCGGACTATGGGCTAAAAAAGCGATCATTGATGCCGGTGGGTGGCAGTCGGATACCCTGGCCGAGGACCTTGATCTATCCTACCGCGTACAGCTAAAAGGATGGTCGATCAAGTTCCGTGGGGATGTTATTGTTGAAGGTGAACTGCCGGATAATGCCAATAGCTACCGGATCCAGCAGAACCGCTGGGCTAAAGGCACAATACAAGTAGCAAGGAAATTATTGAAGACTGCTTTACGGTCCGATATAAGCTGGTCAGCGAAATACGAAGCGATCGTACATTTGACCTGCCATATTAATTTTATTGCGATGTTAGGATTAGCGATACTGACCCTGCCGGTTGTGTATTTCAAGGTTGAAAGTTATGTGTCCGTGACTTATTATAATATTATATCGTTTTTTACGATCGGGGTATTTGGGTATCCCTTCCTTTATTATTTATCGCAGCGCAAAAGTTATGTTTCATATTGGCGCCGCGTTCCATATATTATGGGAGTTATTGCATACAGCATGGGTTTATCATTATCAAATACCAAGGCATTGATTGAAGGTTGGTTCAATCAGCGTATGGTTTTTACCCGAACCCCAAAATCCGGAGGTTCAAGAAAGAAGTATTATGTTGATAGTAACTCGATTATACCCATTCTTGAGACGGTCTTAGGACTATATAATCTGGCGAGTCTGGTCTACGTGATCATACATATGCAGATCGTTCTTATTCCATTTTTGTCATTGTATTCAATTGGTTTCCTAAGCATGGGGCTTTCGTCTCTAAGACAGGGTATGACAGGTTTAAAACCGCAGGAGGTCTTATGCTCAAGAGAGAACTCTTAGATATTCTGGTTTGCCCAAAATGTAAAGGTGAACTCGAATACCGGATAAAAGAAGTAGAACTTGTGTGTCACAAGTGTAAATTGGCTTTTCCGGTCAAGGATGATATACCGGTAATGTTGATTGATGAGGCAAGGAAGATAACATGATACCGGTCATACTTGTGGTTGTGCTTTGCAGTACGATACAGGTTAAAGAACTGGGACAGAATGGTATTGAATTTTCTTTGGTCATTGAGGATCAGGATATTGAAAAACTTGATTTTCCTGGTGCCTCATGGCTGGCTGAAGAGGGTGAACCTGATGTTCCCAGTATATTGTATAAAATAGGCATACCGCAAGGCGGTAATGTAGATATTCAGATAATCGAGAATGACGAGACAATTATTTCCAATTATACAGTTGAACCGGTTCGTTATGTCGGTATTTTGGAACCCGGTCCAATACCTTTGGACCCGTCCATTGCGAAATATAAAGAAGATGTTTTTTATCCTGGTGAATTGTATGAGATCAGCAAGCCGGCATATTTTCGCGATCTTTATACCATAGATCTCCGAATCAATCCGGTTCAATATAATCCAGTCAGTCGTCAGTTGAAGATTAGCCGCCGCCTGAAGATCCGTTTGAGCCATAACGGTATTCCGAAGATCAGACCAACCTACGATCAATCGTTTGATGCGGTGTATCAGGGAACTGTTATCAATTTTGATCAGTGTAAGTTGTGGCGGCGCGATCCTTTGCCGACAATCTTGAACAATCCTTTTTTGACCGGCGCATGGTTCAAGATCGAAATCGGAGCCGAAGGATTATACCAGATCGGACACGATGAATTGCGTGCGGTAAATATCGATCCGGCGCAATTTGACCCCCGAACAATGAAAATTTACAGTGCGGCATTTGATCTTTTGCCGCGTGATGTCACAAGTATTTTCCCGGATTCGATGATCGAAATTCCTATTTTTGTGGAAGGTGAAGGCGATGGCAGTTTTGATCGCAATGATAAGCTATATTTTTATGGTTTTCCAGCGAGCCATTTTACCGTTGAGACGATGATCGGGTGGTATGAAAACGGATATGCCCTTAATAATGTATACTGGTTCACGTTCGGCGGATCTAATGGTCAGCGCATGGAATCAGTGAATGCTTCATATAACGGCAGTTCACCTGGGACAATCGTTCGCGACATTATTCATTATGAGGAGGATGTCGGCAATCCGACCCGCTCCGGCATAAACTGGTACTGGAAAGATATATCGCCTGGAGATGGAGATAGTGGAAGCTGTCTGATTAATTTGCAGCATCCTAGCGCTCAGGGAAATGCCACATTGGGATCGGTATTTTTTACATTGAACGCGGATACCTGGATATATCAGATGAAAATCGATGACCAGACCTTTTATTATGACACCATTATGTTATCATCAATGGACCGTTTACCCGGACATTTATTGACCGGGACTGGAGTTTTGAACAGTGATTCTTCAGAATTCGAGTTCATGATCATTCGTCCGGCGGGTACAACCACTCCGTTGATCGCTTATTTCAATGCTTTGACTCTCGAATATGATCGTCGCGCTGATTTCGACAATCCATTTCACGCAATCTACCATGGGCCGGCTAATTATACGCTGCGGTGTACGAATGCCGATAATAACGCTTTTATACTTGATATAACTGATAGCCGGCAGCCAAAAAGATTTGTCAATTATACGATTGAAGGAAATGATTTGACCTTGAGCAGTGATGTTGATTCTCTGCAATTCCTGTATTTCAGCCGTGCGGACCAGGCACAAAGCGCGGTGCTGCAGGCTGTATATCCTGGAAAGCTCAAACAACCCGATGCTGGCGCTGAATATCTTATCATAACCCATGAAAATTTTGCCAATGCGATCCATCCGCTGGTTAATTACCGGCGCCGCGACTATTCGGTTAAGTTGGTCAAAATCGGTGATATTTATAATGATTTTTCGTTTGGCAAATACGATCCGCTGGCAATAAAACATTTTTTATATTATACGTTGAATAACTGGACTACGGTGCCTAAATATATTTTACTGGTCGGCGACGCAACCTATGATTATAAGAACAATTTGCAAAAAGAAAACCCGCCTAATTATATTCCTATGTATGAATGGGGTACAGTATTGAGAGGAAATCCAGGTATTCCACCCAATGGTATCTACGAAGGTGAATATGTAAATTTTGGCGGTGGTGAAGCAATGATACAGGGCCGGATCACGGTTCGTACCAAGCAGGAAGTACGTGATTTCATTGACAAGTTATTAGCATACGAAACCGGGCCGATCGATGGATTATGGAATAAAAGAATACTTGCGGCAGCTGATGATGAATACTCGAATTCATATAAATGGGAATGGTACACGGCACCGCATAGTTATCAATGCGAGAGCGTATTTGAACATGTGCCGGATTCATTATATGATTTTGCTAAAGTCTATATGGTCAGTTATCCGCCATTCCAGTATCCGGCATCAAAACCCAATGCCCAGCAGGCGTTTATAAAAGAATTGAATCGCGGCTGCTATGCCGGTGTTTATTACGGTCATGGCAATACGAATCAGCTTGCGGATGAGGGTTTGTTTTATGATACCAATATACCCCAGGTCAAAAATGGCCGGCGATTCTTTTTCTTTTATTTCGGGTCCTGCACAGTCAGCCGTTTCGATGATTCGGATTATGAATGCATTGGTGAACAGCTGGTTAGAATAAGAGAAGGTGCGATCGGCACAATGGGGGAGACCGCAGGATCAAGTCCCTCGGGGAACCAATGGATCGGTGATACGCTGTTCAGTATGCTCACCAGAACCGATTTGACTATGGGTGAATGCTTTAATATGGCTCGACAGGGGGAGTATCTGCTATTAGGTGATCCAGCAACAAAAATGCGCCGGATCAGTAACTATCATGTTATGAGCGCGACTCCAGATTCAGTACGGCCTTTGGAAAAAATTACGGTGATCGATAATAGCAATTTATATTATCTTCGTTCAATGGTCCGGGATACAACTCATATTTCATGGTTTGACGAGACCACAGTCGATCGTATCAGTGGTCATGTTTATCGCATGGTGCAGACCGGACCCGGGTCTTATGTGCCTTTTGACTATTTGATCGAAGGCAAGGAGTTTTACAAGGGCTGGTGGGATGATACGGCAATCGTGATTATCCCGGCGATCGTGACAAATAATTTACCGGTAGTCAGTTTAAGCAGTATTAATGTCCTGGACTGCAGTGAATTGGATTCGATTAAGGTATATGGCAGTGCATTGCCGACTACCGATGAAACCGGACCTGAGGTTGAGTTGTACAGCGGCGCTTCAAAACTGAAAGATGGTGACTGGGTCGAGGCTAATTTTGTACTTACCGGTAAGATCAGCGATGAAAGCGGTATAAATTTGATGCATTCAGTCAACGACATCAGAGGATTTTTTCTTTATATTAACAATGAAGTAAGCGCCAAGACCGATCTCCGCGACTATTTCATATATGATCGCAATAGCTTTGCCAGTGGGGAATTTAATATACCGCTTCATCTAAACGAAGCTGAAAATACGATCGTCATAAATGTCGTTGATAATTACTATAATCAAACGACCGATACGATCCAGCTCAATGCCGAGCAGTTCAACCGCATCCGGATCGAAAATGTCCTTGTTTATCCTAATCCATTGCGTAACAGAGGAGTTATTTACTTTACCTTCAGTTTAACCAATCACGGGATAATCAATATCAAAGTTTTCACGATCGCGGGACGATTAATCAAGACAATCGAAAACATAATGGGCAATGCCGGCTATAATCAGATTGCGTGGGATGTACTTGATGAGTACTATGATGAAATAAGTAACGGTGTCTATCTGATTAAAATCAGTGCTGAAAACGAAGGCAGCAAAGATCAGATAACTGAAAAATTTATTATCGCAAGGTAAATATGGCGATGATTACTGACCGCAAAGGACGGGCGGATATTTCGTTCGCGGTTATTGATACTTCCCTTGAAAGTGTCTATAATGTACTTGATTCGATCAAGGATAATTTCCAAACTCAGGAAATAATTGTTGACCGTAATTGCGCGCTGATCGTGATCTACAATACATCCAGGCAAGCGACCAGCGGGCTTGCCGGGAAGATATTTGCGCGGCTGGCTGAACGTAAGATCAATATCGAAATGATAAGTTCATCGTTGACTTCATTGAATATAATGGTAAAGCGGGATAAGGCAATGGAGTCCGTTGCTGCAATCCGGGCTGAATTCGGAATATAAAACAAAAATCCAAAATTCATAAAAACCCAAAAATATCGTAATTGTGTAATCAAAAACCGCTATTGGGTTACTTGGTTATTACGTTATTTTTCCTAATTTCTATCACCTTTTCTCCTTTTCGTTTTTTCGCGTTACGTATTCCTCCCTTTCCTAAAGGGAGGTGAGGAGGGATTAATAATTATTGATCTCCCTTTATCCCTCTTTAAAAAAGACGGAGTTTTCATTACGGTTGTGCGATGAATCGCACCGCTACAATAATTGCTAAATTTTTTATATCGTTTTTAGGAAAAACTAAACTATTCTCGGTCTATGGCTTACCGATTACGGTTTTTTAAGCTTGCGGCCTGACTGCCCGGGTGTTTTCTTCGATCGCGAGGAAGACCATTATCATTTCCGCGCCCGCTAAAAAACTGATGAATGAGATCGCACCCACGATCAGCAAATAGAACGCCATTAATACACCCCACATCGGACCCATCATATTGAACTGAGATCCGTATTGCCGCCCTAATTGCGACAGCGCTGCGCCTCCGACGAGCATACCAAAAAAGCCGATGATCGTAAATGCCGCGATAATCCAGGCAATAACCTTAAAGATTACCGATATTGTCCGCAAAGCAGTGAATTTCTTTTCCATAATGCCTCCTTTTAATAAATTCTACCTGTGGATAATTAAAAGTCAATGAAGAAATGAAACTTAACAAAACCAGACAGGCTGGTTTTGTTAAGTTTTGTCGCCATGGAAAAGTTATTTGAAGTAATTGCTATATTTTTTACTTGACCATAATCAATAAATTTATATAATTATAAACAATAGGAAGGTGTTTAGGTGGCATGGAAACCAAGAATATGTGGTGAGAATATTTATCATCATATTTATGCATGGAGTAATGATCGGCATCCTATTTTTAAAATACCAGGACATTATGAGCGTTATTTATTGCTGTTGAAGAAATACTCAAGTCAATATGACATAGATATTATTGCTTATGCCCTTATGGAATGGCATGTTCATCTATTTGTTCATGATAAAACCAATAATATATCGAGTTTTATGTTTAGGCTTCATGGGAGTTATGCGCATTATTATAATCGGATCAATAAGCGAGCCGGTCATGTTTTTGGTGAGCGTTATAATAACAAAGTTGTTATACCTAACCAATATGGGATTTGGTTGAGTCGATACATTCACCGCCAGGCCTTAGAGGCAGGTTTAGTTAAAGACATTAAAGATTATCCGTGGACAAGTTATCGCTATTATATTGACGATATGAAATCATCTTTCATATCATCAGCTATTATTCTAAATCAATTTGGGAAAGGAAAAGTAGCAATCAAGTATTATAATGATTTCGTTCTAAGAGAAGTCATAGAGGAACCAGTTGATTGGGGGAGAAGGATTTTTAAAATAAAGAATTCCAGTTCGATAATGAGCACTATATGTAAAGAATTAATGGTCGATGTATCAAAATTAATTAATCCAAAAGGCAACAATGAACGTAATCAAAGGAAAGCAGCTATCGAATTGCTTCACTATAAATACAATTATACAAAATCGCAAATCGCTGAAATTTTCAGAATATCTCGCGCTGCGGTTACGTTATGTCTACGGGCGAATATAAATAAGAAATAACTAAAACTTAACAAAACCAGCCTGTCTGGTTTTGTTAAGTTTTAAATGGAGGGTTGTTGATGTATGGTTTTGCCCTGTTGATAAAAATAAACTTGCTGACCCTTTCTTACGACCTCGTCCGCGCTCAGTTCTTTTGCTTTCAG
>MEUM01000143.1:9031-12926 GCA_001771735.1 Caldifarciminota bacterium RBG_13_43_14
ATGCGTACCAATGACGATATCAATTTTGCCCTGACTGATCTTTGGTAATATTTCTTTTAGTTCGTTCTTCGACCGAAAACGTGATACCATTTCAACCACAACCGGAAAAGACGCAAGCCGTTTTAAAAATGTATTGTAATGCTGAAATGCCAGCAAAGTTGTCGGACACATGATCATCGTTTGTTTTCCATCAAGCGCGGCCTTGAGTGCCAGCCGCAATGCGATCTCAGTCTTGCCATAACCGACATCGCCGCAGATCAGCCGTTCGGCCGGCCGGTTCGATTCCATGTCTCGAACCGCTTCCTGTATTGCTTTTTGTTGATCAGGTGTTTCTTCATAACCGAATGAAGCCTTGAGCGCCTCCATTTCGTTTGTATCCGGCGCATAGGCATATCCTTTTTGTTGAGATCTTATCGAGTAAAGCCTCAATAGATCAAGGGCAAGCCGCTCGGTTGCCCTTTTAATGCGCTGTTTTACCTTTAACCACAATTCACCGCCGAGACGCGATAGCTTGGGCTCAATGCCCGTGCCAATGTAGCGTTCAAGTAAATTGATCCTTTCTACCGGTAAATATAATTTATCGGTTCCCGCATAATCGATTTGCAGACATTCAATGCGGCGGTCCTCAAGATCGATCATGGTCAATTTCTTGAACTTACCGATCCCGTGTTCATAATGGACAACGTAATCGTTCTCTTTTAATCCGAGCAGGTCATCAATGAAAGCACCCTGATAAGTTCTTTTTTTACGGCTGGTTCGCCCGAAAACGTCGTATTCAGTTAGATATATAGTATTCTGTTTTGCGTCGATAAAGCCTTCGTGTAGCGTAAGAATACTTAATTCGATTTCACCCAGCACCGATCTCAAGCGTTTCTCAAGTCCGGCATAGGGGAGAAGAAAATGATATTTATATTCTTTTTTTAATAAGTCTGCTTTTAATTTCTGAAGATCTCCATAATACGCTGGAGCAGACTTTAGATCATAGTGAATATCACCGGTCGGTTCTAATTTTATCCTAAGAGAACCAATATCATAATCTTGCTCACTGATCAAGACGGTCTGCTGGTCGATCTGGTCTCTCATGGCGGTCAATTTATCTCCGGTTGATAATTTTAATTGATATTTTTCTATATTTTTTATTGAGCGCTGGGTTTGAACATTAAAGATACGGAGCGAAACTATTTTATCACCGAATAATTCGATACGGATCGGCTGACTGCCGGGTTGGAAAATGTCGATTATACCGCCCCGGACTGCGAATTCCATTTCGTCCTCAACTACATCCTCGCGGCTGTAGCCAGTCGAAATTAGAGAATTTATTAATTCCTCTGGACCTATGAATTGATCAATGCTTAAAGGTGAAAATGAAAGAATTTTGATCGGCATAGAAAGATATTCGGGCGCGGCGATCACTATTGAGCATGGTTCAAACCGTGTATTTTCTTCATTTATGATTATTGTTTTGTCATTGAGCGATTTTATTTCATCAAAGAACCGGTCGATCTGTGATCGGGGTTTAATTAGAACTACTTGTTTTTTACGCGCAATCGTAGTGACGAATAGGCTAAGGGTTGAACCCTGAAGACCGCTGACTGATAGACAGCGGTCGCGCTCAATACGACTTAATAGTGACGGAAGATCGAATAAAGTTTCGCCTAGCACAGGTTAATATTTTAACATTAGATGCCGGATACTTGATTCTGGATACTGGATAACATAGTCTGTTTAGTTCATTTAGTTTTTCTGGTCTGTCTAGTTATTTTTTTTATAATCCCCCTCAGTCCCCCTTTAGAAAGGGGGAGACAACACTAATGCTTAAACCCTCGTATTTCCCCCTTTGAAAAAGGGGGATGGAAGGGGGATTTTATTTATTGGCGGCTGATATCGCAACGCCGAGCGCGATCGAGTTCAATTTAGTTTCTGCATCATCAGCCCGGGAAAGCATAATGACCGGTCGCATTGCGCCGGCAACCATACCCGCGCCTTTTGTATTGGCAAAGAACATCAGTCCCTTTGCCCAGATATTTGCGGCTGAAATATTGGGCATGAGAATAAAATCGGTATCGCCGGCGATCTCGGATACGATCTTTTTATGTTCGGCTGCGTTCTTAGAGATCGCAACGTCAAAGCCGAATGGACCATCAATGATGCAATCGCTGATCTGGCCAGCGCGTGCCATTTCTACGATCTGGATTGCGTCCGTGGTTTCGGGCATATCCGGATTTACCGTTTCGCTGGCCGCAACCAGGGCGATCTTGGGTTTGGATATACCCAGTGCTTTTAGGGTTTCGATCGCATTATTGATTATATCGATTCTGGTTTTAAGATCGAGCTTGGGATTCATACCACCGTCGGACATGAACAGTAATTTGTGATAGCCGGGTATGCTCAGTACCGCAATATGGCTTAGGATTTTTCCGGTGCGCAGGCCCCAGTCTTTGTTCAGTATGCCCTTTAAGAAAACGGTGGTCGATAGCAGTCCCTTCATGATAAAATCACCTTCTTGCTTGACCATCAATGTCGCCTGATGCATTGCTTCGTTCTCATCCGGTACATCATGAATTATGATCTTACTGATATCAAGATGTACGTTCTTTGCATGCTTTATAATGTTTTCTTTATTACCATACAGGACCGGTTCGATCAACCCGTGATGCTGAGCAATGCGTAGCGCATCGAGCACGGTTTCGTCTTCAGCCTTGACAACTACGCAATTTTTCTTGCCTTTTCCTTTGACCGAATGAATGAGTTCCTGGAAATTTCTCATAGGATACAAAAATATAGAGGGCGGTAAGAACCGCCCTCTATTCACTATATGTTTTTACCAAATTCCTTTTCAAAAGCGTCTGCTAGTTTTCTGTCCCAATGATCGAGGACATCTAACCTTCCAAGAAAGAACCTCAGCACCGGTGGTTCTGATATCCATTTCATTCCCCTTATGAGCTCTTTTTTCTCATATAGCCAGTTGAGTCTGCTTATTACATATTCAATTTGTGATACTGTGTATACTCTTCGTGGAATGGCAATTCGTGTAAGTTCTATATCAGCATAAGCTTCACTACCATCTGGATTCCTTTCCATTGAGACCGTACCCCTTTCCATGGATCTCACGCCAGATACGACATAAAGGGCTGCAGTCACTGCTGCAGCAATATATTCTTCTTTGGGGATATGAGGTGCAAATTTTCTGGCATCAATATGGCAGGCTAGTCCGCCTGGTGGTGTAACCACCGGAATTCCTGTTTCTTCGAGCCGGTTGACAAAATATTTTACTTGTTCCACGGCACAACCGGCAACACTTGGATCGGTCATTTCTCTCATCCCGACTGCCATCATACCAATTTCTCTTTGTGACATACCGCCATAGGTGAAGAATCCTTCGTATACTGGTAACCATGGTGTTATCTTATCGAAAAGCTCCTTATTATTAGTTGCCAGACAACCACCGCGAACACAGGTATTTTTCCTGCCGCTCATATAGAATATGTCAAAAAGACTGCACATTTCCTTGACTATTTCCGCAACAGTTTTATTCTTATATCCTTCTTCCCGTTGCATGATAAGGTAAGCATTCTCGCAGAGCAGACTACCGTCTAATACAGTAAGAAGATCGTTTTCTTTGGATATCTTTATTATTTCTTTGAGATTTCCCATTGAAAAGGGTTGTCCACCAAGCAGATTTGCAGTAGCTTCCATCCTAACATACGCTATTTTTTCTCTTCCGTATTTTTTAATAACATCGCGCAGCTTTTGGGGATCCATACTGCCTTTGAAAGGATTAGTGCTTGCTGTTTCGAGCGCCTCGTCATAGTAGATCTCGAGGATTTTTGCTCCTGGTAGTTCAATGTGTACTTTTGTCGTGGTGAAGTGGTAGTTAGTGGGGACAACCATCCCT
>MEUM01000143.1:12937-17872 GCA_001771735.1 Caldifarciminota bacterium RBG_13_43_14
GGTCTTTGCCAGTAGGTGTTCTGCCGCTCTACCTTGGTGGGCATTCATTGTATACTTATAACCCAGTACTTCTTTGACTGCATCAGCAAAATCGTAAAAAGTCATGCTACCCGCATACGCATCATCAGCAGTTATGAAACCAGCGAATTGATTGTCGCTCATCGCATTAACACCACTGTCAGTAAGCATATCCAGAAAGATATCCTTGGTTTTGAGCTGAAAGGTATTGTAGCCAGCTTCCTTTATTGCCTTAAGCCTATCCTCACATGGTTTCAGTTCAATTTTTTGAATCATACGTGCTTTGTGCATCTCTACTGGGAATTCTCTCCCATCTGAGCTTTTTATAATCATCATTTCCTCCTTAATGTTGCATGACTTCTTTTAGGGTTCTTATCAATCGGTGATTCTGTTTTTCAGTACCGATCGTAATCCGCAAGGCATTAGGAAATCCGTATTCCTTAATGGTTCTTGCGATAATACCTTTTTGCTGTAATGCCTCAAAAACTAACTGACTATCTCTATCAAAATCAACAAAAATGAAATTTCCGTACGTTGGAAGGAAGAAAATACCTAACTTATTATACTCATCATACAGGTACTGTTTGCCCTTTTCATTTGATTCATAAGATTTCTTAATAAAATCATAATCATTAAGCGCGGTCTTGCCGCCAATCTGAGAAATCCTGTTGACGTTGAAAGAAATCCTTAATTTCATAAGATTACTGATAATGTTCTTATTGGCAATTGCGTACCCCAAGCGCGCTCCCGCGAGCCCATAGATCTTGGAAAAGGTACGAAGGATCAAGATATTATCTCTCTCTTTGTATATTTTGAATGAATCCGGGTACTGGAGATCGGTAATATACTCGCAGTAAGCTTCATCCATAATGACGAGGACGTGGTCAGGAATACTTTTGAAAAATTCTTCAACTTCATCTTTCTTGACGATAGTACCGGTTGGATTATTTGGATTGGCTATGAAGACGAGTTTTGTATTTTCTTTAATTGCTGCCGCCACCGCCTTAAGATCATGGGTATAGTTTTTCATCGGTACTTCGATTAACTCCCCGCCTGCAATATCGACTGCAATCTTAAACCATATGAACGCACCCTGGCTCACGACAGCACTATCTTTTTGTCCAAGATAAGCTAAAGTGATGTACGGTAAAATCTCAACCGAGCCATTACCAACAATGATTTCCTCTGGAGTGACGTTGAATTTTTTTGCCAGTGTATTTTTCAAATAGAAGCAGTTATCATCGGGGTAAAGGAAGGATTCAGCCAGTGCTTGGCGCATGGCTTTTATTGCCAACGGCGATGTTCCTAGTGGGTTCTCATTGGAAGCAAGCTTGATTATTTCTCCTTCTAAACCAAGTTCACGGATCACTTCTTCGATCGGTTTACCCGGTTTGTAGGTCTTAATTTTTGCAATATGCTCCTTTGCTTCGATCAAAGTACCTCCAGAAAAAATAGTATAACTACTTTTTAAAAAAATGCAAGAGTGAGTTTACAGGTTGTCATTCCGAATTTAGCTTGTCCGCCTCTGGAGGATTCGGACTCTAATTCATTGAGATTCTGAACCCCTCCAGAGGCGGGCAGGCAACGGCGTTTCAGAATGACAGTTTGCGGTGGTTCAGGGTGACAATTCATGAGATCCTGAGCTGCCTCAAGATGACGCTGCGCATCATTTCATATTGACACGTTTTGAATAGTCTATATAATACAATGTAACCTATACAAATATAAAAATAGTATGTCAGTTCGTAACTGACAAAGCGGTAGCGAGGGTTTTTTGTTCAAATTTTATAATTTCTTGAAAACAAGAAATTATTGATGACAACGATAAAAAAGCAGATTACGGTGATTAGAAAGAAAAAGCTTCGATTAAAAAAAAGATGAAAGAGATATTTAATATTTGTAAATTAAAGTCACGAGGAGAGTTGGGAGGATAAAATGAAAGCAAAGATATTATTGATAAGTCAGGATGGGAAATTACTCCAGCAAGTAACCAATGCCTTGACTGAAGAAGGTTATACAACAATCAGCCCGGAAAGACCGTCCGACGCCAGGACTTTATACCAGAAAGAAAACTACAACCTGGTATTAATCGACGTCAATATTCATGAAACACCGTATGATCGTTTTGTCAAAGATATAAGAAAAAATTATCCAGACACCGCGATCGTACTAATAACCGGTCATTCATTCCCTTATAACGTGATCAAGGGCGAGGTGATGGATGTGGATGGTTATATCGTGCAGCCATTGACCCAGGAAAAGATCGTGACCAGCGTGAATAGAGCAGTTCGTCAAAATGAACTGGCGCGAGAGAACAAAAGGCTTTTGCTGATTGTGACCGCAGCGAAAAAAGAATGGGAGGCGACTGTAGATGCAATCGATGATCCACTATTTGTTACTGATTTTGACTATACTATTCTACGCGCTAATCTGGCTACCTTCCAGGGATTGGGTCGTGGTGTGAAAGAGGTGATTGGGCTAAAATGTCATGAACTGATGCATTGCTCAAATCATGCGCTGGATGACTGTCCGGGTAAAAAAGCCCGTGACAGCGGCGAACCGGCGACTGAAACCGTATCCTTCAAAGGACTGCGCCGGCGAATGACTTGTAGCGTTTATCCGCAGGTTTTCCCGGTCGGCGGCGGTCTTGTGCATTATCTTCGGGAGCCAGCCGCTAATACCGAACAGCAGGCCGAAACCATGGCAAAGTACGAACGGCTTTTCGATGATGCACGCCTGCCCGTTCTGCTCATTGATGGTGAAGATTATAAAGTGGCCGATGCGAATCAATCCGCAATAATGCTTTTTAAATATGATCCCGAGCAGATATTCGATGTCGATGTCGAAGAACTCTTTGCCCCATCATTGCGCGAGACCGTAATTGACAATATGATGAAGCAGCTTGATAATAAGGAAAAACCATTGAAGGTGAAGATCATGACCAGTGTCAAAGAAGAGATCGATGCCTTTATCATTGCCAACCGTATCGAGATCAGCCAGAGCAGCCTGATCCAGTTATTTATTATTCCGGTCGACCTGATTAGCGGGGAGCGGTAGAACATCATTCTGCCCGGAACTTCTTTGTGCCTTGACTTCCACCGCTATACCCGTAAAATATTATATGGGTATCATTACGCAAATCTGTAAGAAAAGAGACGCACAATTGCGTTACGTCAAGACTATGGCGCTTGCTGAAGCTAATTATATCGCACGCCTTTTGGTAGAAAAATTCAAAGCCGGACAGGTTGTGTTATATGGAAGTTTGGCAGAAAGCAAATATTTTGATGAGGCATCAGATATTGATCTGGCGGTAAAAGGTATGGGAGATGATTATTTAAGAGCATATGGTTATTGCCTTCGAACAAGCGAATTTCCTTTGGACATAAGAGTTTATGAGGAACTGCCGGTTAACCTAAAGTCAAAAATAGATAAAGAGGGTATTTGTTTATATGAGAAAAAAAGAAAAATTTGAGAAAAACGAGATTATTAGACTGATTCAAGAAGAATTGAAAAATATCGATCAACTCCAAAGAGAATTGGTTAATTATCACGGAAATACGCACCTTTATCGCCGTGCCAAAGGTTCAATCTTACATGACTTTTATAATATTTGTGAAAGAATCTTTGAAACAATATGCCGTAAGGTGAATGGGGAAATACCTATGGTTATTGAATGGCATAAGAAATTGCTCTATCAGATGACAATAGATCTGGGTGAAATCAGACCGGCGGTCCTATCAAAAAACCTTGCGGCTGAATTAGATGAATATCTTGCTTTTCGCCACCTTTTTAGAAACATTTACGGATTTGAATTAGAAAGCGGGCGGCTTGACCGATTGGTGGAAAAATTCCCGAAAGTAGTTGATTTATTCAAAAAGGAAATAAAAAAATTCTTAAAAAAGTTATAACTTTCAACAAACCATTAAAGGTGAAGATCATGACCAGTGTCAAAGAAGAGATCGATACCTTTGTGATCGCCAATAAAATCGAGATCGGGGCGAGAGGTCTGATTCAGCTGTTCGTCATCCCGGTCGATCTGTTAAGTGGCGAGCGATAGAAGAACAAAATCGAAGCCATTTCCCGGGGATAATCATTAATATTATATGGATAGCATGCGCTATTTTTCAAATGTATTGTTGAAGAATATTAATTTTTAATTGTAAATGTTATCCGGTGATTCTAAAAGAATTTTTCGTAATTTTTTAAGCCTTTCGACTCTTGAAGGCATTAATTATATATTGCCGTTGATAACACTTCCGTATTTAGTTAGAGTTTTAGGACCGACGAAGTTTGGAGTCGTAGCGTTTGCTCAAGCTTTTATAACGTATTTTGTTATTCTTGCAGATTATGGATTTTACCTATATACCCCACGAATAATTGCGATCGAAAGAGATAATAAGGATCGTGTTAGTAAAATATTTAGCACCATCATGTCAATAAAATTAATTTTTATTATATTCTGTGTCGGGATTGTTTTCCTATTAGTTAATTTAATCGGTAAATTAAGACCGGAAAGTACTATTTTCATGTATACTTGTAGTATGCTGTTGGGTGATTTTTTGTTCCCAACTTGGTTTTTCCAAGGCATGGAACGAATGCAGTTTATTACGATATTGTATTTTATTGCTAAGTTATTTTTTCTGATTTCCATATTCACAATTATTAAATCACAAGCAGATTATATTTACGTTCCACTGTTAAATTCAGCTGGATTATGGCTAGCTGGAGCGATAAGCCTTTTTGTTATCAAACAAAAATTCAGAATAAGCTTCCGTATACCTCTTAGGCGAGATATACTCTATCATTTGCGTGAATCATGGTATTTTTTTCTATCAACATTAAGCACCAGTTTGTATACTAACAGTGGCATTGTTATTTTGGGAATTATTACTAACTCAACTTTTGTTGGCTATTATA
>MEUM01000144.1:0-2897 GCA_001771735.1 Caldifarciminota bacterium RBG_13_43_14
TGGAATCAAGAACTTTCACGACCTGCTCATTGACTTCAGAAACATCATGTAGTATATTATTTATCGGCAAAAGACGGCAAAGGAAAAATTGTGTTTCGAGATCCCGAGATCGTAAGAAACAGAAAAAACAGGGAGAACAAGAAGGATGTTTCAACAACTGAACGAATTTAAATATACCGCTGCAACCGGTAAAGTCTACATTGTATATTTTTTGAAATTCTGGCGGACGGACGATTATTTCGTAAAATATCAAATACGGTCTTCGGATAAGGATTTTTTTTGGTATGGCCGGATGTCGGAAGAACGGGCACGGCTGGATCTGAAAATAAGTAAAAAAGAGAAAAAATCGATCGCCAAGGAAGACATAGAAAACAAAATTAAGGATCATCTGGAAACGCTGTTTGTATCCGTGATGAAAAAAGGCCTGGATAAGGGATTTGAGGAACCGCACACTGAATTTGTTTTTCATAAAGAACCGTTTGCGAGTAAACGTATTCACGCCGAATAACAAAAAAGCAGTTTCGGGGCAGGTGTTCACTTATTCACCTTTGGTGTCGATAATAGTGATCAAAAACAAGATTACAGTGATAATAAAAATTAATTTTACTACTTCAAAAGTTTGAATTCCAGGACAGGACGGAAATAGAAACGTGAAAACAAAGCCGGGGTTAGGTCTGGCAATGGAAACTAATGAAGCAGTGAACCGTTTGTACGCTGTGTCTTATTAGTCTACAATAACCTTTTTCACTGCGCTGGCTTCGTGTGCCTCTATTATCAGAAAATATACACCCCTTATATCCTTGATCGCCTCTACAGTATTCATGCCCTGGAAAATCGTACCCTGCCATAGCACGTCAACCTCACGGCCCAGCACATCAAATAATCGCATTGAACCTGATCCGCTAAAACTGGCGCGGAAATAAATCGTAAAACGCCCGTGCGAAGGATTCGGATACACTCCAAATATCTCAAGCAGGCGCGAACTGTATTCCTCGACACTGATCACGCTCACCGAATCAGACGTAATTCCCAGAATGCCAACCTGTGATGCTGTACCACACCATAACCAATTACTTCCCTGGTCGGTCGAACGCATTACCTCACCAGCATCGGTGGTCAGGTAAAGAACCGTACCTTTACTCGTCATCCCGGTTACGGTTAGTTGAGAAACCGTGCCGCGCCATAACCAATGCGCGCCATTGTCCATTGAACGGGCAACATCACCCTCATCAGTCACCGCAAGCACACTGCTGTTAAGCGTTACCGCACTAGCAATGGTTGAACTGTTTACATTACCAATCAGCGATTTTGTGAATGGTTCAGTTGTAACTCGCCACACATCACCACTGCGTGTAAAGGTCAAAAAACCACCCGTTGGATGAGGCACTAAATCGGCGCAATCTGATGCGCCAACATTGCCCAGCAATGACCAGTCGCCCGTGGCGTCGCTTCGTTTATAAAAGTCGCCACTCTGTGTGATCACAAAATCCAAACCCGTGATCTTCCAGATCGCACACGCGTCGGGCACTGGGATATTCCCGCGGCTCTCCCAGGTAGAGCCGTAATTCACGGAACGGTGCACTTCGCCGGTTTTGCTTACAACATAAAGATCATGACTCGGGCTCGTTGTCATATCGACGCTTTCAGAGGAGGGAAGAGGCGTGTCGATCCAGGCCCATGTGGCGCCATTGTCCGTGGAGCGGGCAAGCCGACCAGTGTCAGTAAAGACAATGAGCGCAGCCGATGACAGAGAGACAAGGAGAAAGAGGAATAAGGAGACGCGGAGCATAGAAGAAGCGTAGTGCGGTTTCATTAGTGCAACTTTATGAACTTGGTCTGCTTTGAGTATTTGGGTGTTTTCATGATGATGAAGTAGGTACCATTGGAAAGCGTGTTGCCTTTTTCGTCTTTACCGTTAAAATGCACGGTATGATAACCATGGGTATATTTCCCGGCTACTAAATTCTTTACCTTGTTGCCCAATGCATCATAGATTGACAGGGCTATCTCAGTTTCACTGCTTGTAGATGTAAGTCTCGGCACATCAAAAACAACCATTCCTGAACCTTTCACCATTGTTGGCAGAATTACCAGCGGTTTGTCAGTATTCGCCAGCGATACCTCGCCCACAATATATTCTTTGTTCCAACCATTGACCGCACCCAACTGATAGATTACCAGACCACCATGGGTTTCGGTATCATGAAATTGGTTATCCGTCAGCAGATCATCATTGATTTTTATCGGTTCCCCGTTAATTCCATACCTGTAGTACAAATTATATCCCAGCAAATCCGGCATACCCGGCTCGGTCTGCCACGATAATTGCACGCCACCCTCATCACCCGGGACAGCATTAAAGGCAAGCAGGGTAATCGTAGACTGAATCGTAAAGAATGAATCCGAAACCGAATAATTGACCATCTCGTTCGCGTTAAATCCCGCATACACAAGTTTCAACCGGGCAAATCTTGTTGGAAAATGAGGAACCCGCATGCTATAATAGAAACTATCAGCCTCCAAGGTGCCGGCAATATTGCTCAACAGCATCGTCCAGGCATCACCACCCTGGAGTGAAATATAGGCATCAACATTCCTCGGACCAGCCCATCTTACCGTCGCATTCGCGCCGACGTTCCAGGTCTCGCCTCCCTTAGGATTGAGAACATTCAAAGCTGTGGTCGCATACTTCAAGTCACCATTGGTGTTATCACGATAGCTGATATGGGGATTGGCATTGACATCAAGGGCAATTGAGGTATACCAACCCACGTTTCCAGTCGCATCAACAGCCTCCAGAATCCAGGAAGAGCCGAGCTTTTTTGCATACTTCAAATCATCGTTAGTATCATCATAATAACTGATATGGGGATTGGCATTCGCATCAAGACCAAGAG
>MEUM01000144.1:2918-6513 GCA_001771735.1 Caldifarciminota bacterium RBG_13_43_14
CAGTCGCATCAACAGCCTCCAGAATCCAGGAAGAACCGAGCTTTTTTGCATACTTCAAATCATCGTTCGTATCATCATAATAACTGATATGGGGATTAGCATTGGCATCAAGGGCAATTGAGGTATACCAACCCACGCTTCCAGTCGCATCAACCGTCTCTATAGCCCAGGAAGAACCGCCCTTTTTTGCATACCTCAAATCAAGGTTAGTATTATCAAAATAGCTGATATGGGGATTGGCATTCGCATCAAGGACAATTGAGGTATAATAGCCCACGCTTCCAGTCGCATCAACCGTCTCCAGAATCCAGGAAGAACCGATCTTCTTTGCATACTTCAAATCACCGTTGGTAAGATCACAATAACTGATATGGGGATTGGCATTGGCATCAAGGGCAATTGAGGTATAAGTGCCCACGCTTCCAGCCGCATCAACCGTCTCCAGGATCCAGGAAGAACCGACCTTCTTTGCATACTTCAAATCACCGCCAGTATTATAATAATAACTGATATGGGGATTGCCATTCGCATCAAGACCAAGAGAGGTATAATAGCCCATGCTATTGATCGCATCAGCCGTTTCTACGGTCCAGAGACCGCCGATCTTGCTTGCATACTTGAGATCACCATTGGTCTCATCAAAATAACTGATTTGGGGATTGCCATTCGCATCAAGACCAAGAGAGGTATACAAACCCACGTTTCCAGTCGCATCAACAGCCTCCAGAATCCAGGAAGAACCGAGCTTTTTTGCATACTTCAAATCATCGTTCGTATCATCATAATAACTGATATGGGGATTAGCATTGGCATCAAGGGCAATTGAGGTATACCAACCCACGCTTCCAGTCGCATCAACCGTCTCTATAGCCCAGGAAGAACCGCCCTTTTTTGCATACCTCAAATCAAGGTTAGTATTATCAAAATAGCTGATATGGGGATTGGCATTCGCATCAAGGACAATTGAGGTATAATAGCCCACGCTTCCAGTCGCATCAACCGTCTCCAGAATCCAGGAAGAACCGATCTTCTTTGCATACTTCAAATCACCGTTGGTAAGATCACAATAACTGATATGGGGATTGGCATTGGCATCAAGGGCAATTGAGGTATAAGTGCCCACGCTTCCAGCCGCATCAACCGTCTCCAGGATCCAGGAAGAACCGACCTTCTTTGCATACTTCAAATCACCGCCAGTATTATAATAATAACTGATATGGGGATTGCCATTCGCATCAAGACCAAGAGAGGTATAATAGCCCATGCTATTGATCGCATCAGCCGTTTCTACGGTCCAGAGACCGCCGATCTTGCTTGCATACTTGAGATCACCATTGGTCTCATCAAAATAACTGATTTGGGGATTGCCATTCGCATCAAGACCAAGAGAGGTATACAAGCCTATCACACCAGTCGCATCAACGGTCATTTTTCTTGATTTGCGAACGGATATTGGACCCTGGATTGTGAAGCAGGCATCAGAAAAATCCTCAGAATATGGTGTAGAATCCCTGACAATCTTGATCATCCCCGCATCAGTCATGATATTGGGGACCGTGATTGTATAAGCACCGCCAGTCACATTGCTTACAATCAATGAATAAGAATTCCCGCCATCAGTAGAAAGATAAATGTCTATATCACCCCCGCCGTCCCAGCGGATTATCTGGGGCTCGCCGCTTGACCAAACCTCTTCACCATTGGGATAGACAACCTCCACTCTTGTGCTCGTATACCATAGTTCAGCCTCGAAAGCCAAGCGCTGATAACTGATATGTGGATTACCATAGACATCAACACCAATAGAGGCATGCGCACCAACATCATCATTCGCATCGACCGTCTCTATGGTCCAGGAACCGCCGATTTTCATAGCATATTTCAAATCCAAGTTTAAGGCATCAAAATAACTAATATGGGGATTGGCATTGGCATCAAGGCCAATAGATGCGTACTGGCCGACGTCACCAGTCGTATCAACCGTCTCTATGGTCCATGAATTGCCGATCTTCCGGGCATATTTCAAATCCAAGTTTAAGGCATCAAAATAACTGATTTGGGGCATGCTATTGGCATCAAGAGAAATAGATGTAAACTCGTTAACACTACAAGAGTTATCAACCGTTTCTTCATACCATGAACCGCCAACTTTCCTGGCGCACATCAAATAACTACTTGTTCCACTCTGATAACTGAATGCGGGATTGCCATTAGCATCAAGATCAAAAGAAATTGCTCCGCCATAATCAGCAGTACCATATGTTTCTATGGACCAGGAACCGCCAATCATCCTGGCATATTTCAAAGCATTAAATTGGCCAGCATAACCGACATGAGGATTGCCATTGACATCAAGACAGATTGAGCGAGATCCACCAGCACCAAATGTATCAATGGTTGCTATGGTCCAGGAACCGCCGCTCTTCTTGGCATACTTCAAACCCCAGTGGCTGCCATGCCAATAACAATAGCTGATGTGGGGATTGCCATTGGCATCAACGCTAATAGAGGTCTGCATGCCTACGATTCCAGTCGTATCAACTGCCTCTACTGACCAGGAACCGCCAACTTTCGTTGCATATTTCAAATCACCATTGGTGTTATCATAATAGCTGATATGGGGATTGGCATTGGCATCAAGGTCAATAGATGCGTACTGGCCGACATCACCAGTCGCATCAACAATCTTATGAGACCAATAGCCTGCATAAACTATGCTGGTGAATAAAACTAACATCAACCAGACGGATTTTGTTTTAATCATAATACTCCCTATTCTTCGCCAAATCCTGATTGGCCAGGTAATTTGGCAGATAGCTGAAATTTTGAACCACCGCAATTCTTTCTTCTTTTCACGTTACCATGGATCTATTACAATTTCATAAGCTTGATGCGCTCCGTATATTCAGGTGTCCGCATTATGATGAAGTAGGCGCCAGAAGGAAGCGAATTGCCTTTTTCGTCTTTGGCTTCAAATTGATAAGAATGGAAACCCGGGGTGAATTTGCCGGAAGTTAAAATTTTAAGCCTCTTGCCCAGGACATCATACACGGCAACCTCAATTTCGGTCTCTTTTGAAGTCGAACTTAATCTCGGCACATCAAAAATGATAACGCCATTATCCCTTATCACCGTCGGGAAAATTACCAGAGGTTTATCCACACTCGCTAAACTAACCTCACCAACAATATATTCCTTGTTCCAACCATTGACCGCACCCAATTGATAGATTACCAGACCACCATGGGTTTCGGTATCATGAAATTGGTTATCAGTCAGCAGATCATCATTGATTTTTATCGGTTCCCCGTTACTTCCATACCTGTAATACAAATTATACCCCAGCAAATCCGGCACTCCCGGCTCGGTCTGCCACGATAATTGCACGCCACTCTCATCACCCGGGACAGCACTGAAGGCAAGCAGAACGATCGTTGACTGAATCGTAAAGAATGAATCCGAAACCGAATAATTGACCACTTCGTTCGCGTTAAATCCCGCATACACGAGTTTTAACCGGGCAAATCTTGTTGGAAAATGAGGAACCCGCATGCTATAATAGAAACTATCAGCCTCCAAGGTGCCGGCAATATTG
>MEUM01000144.1:6588-6736 GCA_001771735.1 Caldifarciminota bacterium RBG_13_43_14
GCATACTTCAAGTCACCATTGGTGTTATCGAGATAACTGATATGGGGATTGCCATTGACATCAAGATATAGAAAGGTGTACCAGCCAACATCACCATTCGCATCAACCGTCTCTATGGTCCAGGAAGAACCGAGCTTTTTTGCATGCT
>MEUM01000144.1:6869-10829 GCA_001771735.1 Caldifarciminota bacterium RBG_13_43_14
GGCATACTTCAAATCACGATTGGTGATATCATAATAACTAATATGGGGCATGCCACTGGCATCAAGACCAATAGAGGTATACCGGCCGACATCACCGGTCGCATCCACAGCTTCCGTAATCCAGGAACCGCCAGATTTCTTTGCATACTTCAAATCAGCATTGCTGTTATCACGATAACTGATGTGGGGATTGCCATTCGCATCAAGGGCAATTGAGGTATATTCACCCACATCTCCTGTCGCATCAACAGCTTCCGTAATCCAGGAACCGTCAACTTTCTTTGCATACTTCAAATCAGTATTGCTGTTATCACAATAACTGATGTGGGGATTACTACTGGCATCAAGCTCAAGGGAGTTATATGCACCAACAATGTTAGTCGCATCAACCGTCTCCAGAATCCAGGAAGAACCGACCTTCTTTGCATATTTCAAATCATCGTTGGTGTCATCAAAATAACTGATACGGGGATTAGCATTGGCATCAAGACCGACAGAGGTATGCAAGCCTACCACACCCGTCGCATCAACCGTTATCTTTCTTGAATTACGAACGGGTATTGGACCCTGGATTGTGAAGCAGGCATCAGAGAAATCCTCCGAATATGGTGTAGAATCCCTGACAATCTTGATCATCCCCGCTTCAGTCATAATATTGGGCACTGTCAATGTATAAGCGCCGCCAGTCACATTGCTTACAATCAAAGAATAAGAATTCCCACCATCAGTAGAAAGATAAATGTCTATATCACCCGCACCATCCCAGCGGACTGTCTGGGACTCTGTACCTGACCAAATCTCTCCACCATTCGGATAGACAACCTCCACCCTTGTGCTCGTATAACGTAGATCATAACTATTGCCATCATAATAACTTATATGGGGATTACCATAGGCATCAAGACAAAGCGACGTATACAAGCCAACATCAATAGCCTCATCAATCGTCTCTATGGTCCAGACACCGCCAACTTTCTTTGCATACTTTAAATCACCGTTAAAATAATCATAATAACTTATATGGGGATTGCCATTGACATCAAGAATGATGGAGGTATACCAGCCGACATTACCGGTCGCATCAACCGTCTCCATGATCCAGGAATTGTCGATCTTTTTTGCATACCTCAAATCATTGGTGCCACCATTACAATAACTTATGTGGGGATTACCATAGGCATCAAGACAAAGCGAGGTAAATTCGCCACTCCAACTTGCAGGATCAACCGTCTCTGTAGACCAGCCACCACCAAGCTTCTTTGCATACTTCAAATCAAGGTTTGTGTAATCATAATAACTGATATGGGGCATGCCATGGGCATCAAGACAAAGCGAGGTATATGAGCCAACATCACCGGTCGCATCAACCGTCTCCATGGTCCAGACGCCGGTGATCTTTTTTGCATATTTCAAATCATCGTTGGTTTCATCATAATAACTAATATGGGGTATGCCACTGGCATCAAGACAAAGCGAGGTATATGTGCCGACAACACCGGTCGCATCAACCGTCTCCATGGTCCAGACACCGGCGGTCTTTTTTGCATACTTCAAATTACCATTGGTCCACTCCCAATAACTTATATGTGGATTGCCATTGACATCAAGAATGATAGAGGTATACCAGCCGACATCACCGGTCGCATCCACAGCTTCCGTAATCCAGGAACCGCCAGATTTCTTTGCATACTTCAAATCAGCATTGCTGTTATCACGATAACTGATGTGGGGATTACCATTCGCATCAAGGGCAATTGAGGTATACGAACCCACGTTTCCAGTCGCATCAACCGTTTTATGGGACCAATAGCCTGCATAGGCTTTACCCGACATAATGCTTAATATCACAAAAACATAAGCCAGAGACTTTATTTTAAGATATTCAATATTCATTTTTCCACCTTCCCCCGCTTTAACGGGGCTTTACTGTCAGGGCTTGACCCTGACCTTCTATCTCCCTCAGTAATAGGTTCGCTATCCTAAAATCTTTTTGACAATAGCCTTAATTTATAAATTATAGTATAATATTAGACTACAATAATTAAAAGTCAAGAGGGAGGGGGAAGGAAAGACCGGCATTGGGGTCCCCTCGAAACTGGAATCTACAGTTTCGCTGTCGTTGCCGGTGATCAAAAACAAGATTACAGTGACATCGAAATACAATATCTTCGATGTACTATTACGGTAACAAACAAAGGTCCTCATGGTGATGGAAATAACAAAATTAGGGATAGATGTTAAGTTATTGAATTTTTGTTTTGCCATTGTGTCGGTTTGAGCAGCGATGAAATCAAAACAGCAGCTTTATCCATATCATTTTTAATATCATGGAATAGTTTTGATACGATAAAACCGGGTAGAATTGTAGCATTTTTTTCGGCCGCATTTCGGCTCATTAAACCGATCGCCGGTTTTCCACCCATGAATTTGAAAGGAAAACCCATTGTGACAAAAGGAAGCACCTTCTTTCCTTGAAGATCACCCAGCGCATTGATACATGCAATTATCACTGGCGAAGCTGAGAACCCCCACACCGGTCCACCCAGCAATACGAGATCATATTTTGTGATATCCGGCAGATTCGTTATTGAAAATTTCGCACAGCTGCGAGTTGATCCTGAGGTGATCGGCACATCGGTTTCGATCTGGGTCAAACTAACGCTATAACCGTCTTCTTTCATCTTGCCGGCGATCCGATCGGCAAATTTCCTGGTCGTTCCCGTAAGCGAGTGCACAATAATTATGGCATTCATTTTTTTCTCTTTCGTATCGATATATTATAAGCGATATTATCGTAAAATCAATTTTTTTGATTTAACGAACGAATTGTTAAAACTACTTCAAAAGTTTAAATTCCAGGACAGAACGGTTTTTTAACCTTTCGTATAATTAACTCACCTAATTGCAGCGCAAATGACTTCATAAGAAACGTTGGAATAATAACTTGACGAGTACGGGATCACATTTAACATGCAGAAGATCTGGATGTATACGGTTATTTCTTCGGGTTTTACTTTTTTGTTCATGGCGGGTATATGGGGCCGAATGGCAATCCTGCTTGGCAATCCCGCTACTGATTATCGGAATTTCGGATTTCCATTTATTCTTTATGATCCTAAATTGAGTTTTATTAGATGGTTAATACTGATGATATTTATTTCTCCTTTTCTGCAGCTGCGGTCAACCATTTTTACTGCATTCCTTACTTTGCGAAAGAAATTGAATTAAACGAATTTTTAACCAGGCAAACCAAAATAACCGTAATCGCTTACCACTAATGGTTGATTATTAATTACCATTATTCATGTAAAGATCTATTGATTTTATGTCGAAACTGAAGATAATAAGATAAATGTTGATCAAACCTTTTATTTTTGGACCTATCGAAACTAATTGCTATCTGGCCGCGTGTGATAAGACCTTAGATGCAGTTATCATCGACCCCGATATCAGGACAGGAGAAGAAAAAGAAAAGTTCTTCGGTGAAATTAACAGACAACATATGAAATTGAAATATATTGTTAATACCCATCACCACATCGATCACACCGGCGGCAATGCGATGCTCAAGCAAGCTACCGGAGCTGAAATACTTATACACGAGCTGGATGCTCCGGTTTTGTATGAACAATGGAAATGGATTTTAAAGACGAATGAAACCCGTAAACCCCCACCGTGCCCGGTGTGCGGTAATGACAGTCTGTTTACCGATATTTTAGAAGAACAGAGACAAGCCAATCTTCGCTGTCGTGATTGCAGCTTCATATTCGAGGTCATTCCATCACCGCCGGCCGATCGATTGCTTCATCAAGATGATGTAATAAACGTCGGCAGAATAGAGTTCAAGGTTATTCATACGCCCGGACACAGTCCTGGTGGCATATGCCTGTACGTTGAAAAAGAACACGCGATATTCACCGGCGACACGTTGTTCAGCCTTTCAGTGGGAAGGAGCGACAC
>MEUM01000145.1 GCA_001771735.1 Caldifarciminota bacterium RBG_13_43_14
TAAGAGTCGATCAAATAACCGGGGATATCCGGTTTTACGATCGGCAGCAGGCTTTTTTGTATTTCCTGAGCGATCTGCATTTCACGCTTCATGCGTTCTTTTTCAACGAGTTCCTGCTGGGCTTTCTTTAATTTTAAGGCCATGATCTTGACCGCATGAGCGATTCGACCGATCTCATCGCGACGGGTAGTTATGATCTGATGGTCAAGGTCACCATCGCCGATCGCCTCGATATCGCCGGTGACCATTCCGAGTGAACCGATAATGAATGACACCAAAATCAAGATACTGGTTATGCCAATCGCAAGGATGAGCGCAGTGACAACGGTTGCACCCCGTCTTGCCTCACGTACTGCTTTTGCAACCGTTTCTTTCGACAATACTATGTGAACCTCACCGATACGGTTCTGAAGTACCTCGACCCTCGCACTTATTCCAAAAGCGGTCGTTTGATCGGATAATTTTAGGTCTTGCGTGAGTATCTTGTTAGTACCTAGTTCAAATAAACCGATTGGATATTTATAAACACTGTTGACCAAAGATATATCAGTATGTGCCCATATGCGCATCTGATCATCAAGCACAAAACAATCGATCACGCCGGGGTTTTGATTTTTGGTGTCATAAACCAGTTTTGCCAGTCCCAGGTCGTCTTTCATGACCAGAAGATCTTCAGCCCCGGTCGCGAGATTTTTGCATATTGCTTCGCCGCGCAGCATTACTTCACGAGAGAGAACCCGGCGTTCGTGATTGATAAAAAAACCATATACCATCGCCATAATGATCAGCGTGAAAAGCAAGAGCCAGATCAGAAACTTGCTCTTTAAGCTTAAGCCGGTGCGGAATTGTTCCGCGTCAGTCATGCTTTTTAGGGATTGGATTTTGTATATTTGACCAACCGGACAGTAGTACCTTTACCCAGGATGCGGCCTTCAATCTGTCTTGGCGGAGCTTCGCTGAATTCGACGACATCGAAAATCTTCTTGACCAGCTGTAGTCCCAGGGTATCGGTAATCTTATCCGGCTGCTGTTCAAAACCCTTGCCATAATCAATGACATTAATGACAAGTTTTTCGGTATCGAGTTTATACTCGGCTTCGATTATACCGTCTTTGATGCTGTCATAGCCGTGAATAACCGCATTGGATACAAGCTCTTTGGCGAGCAGCTCGATCGTGTCTTCATTTATATCGGTTTTGTCAATATTGGTGGTTTCATTGAATATTCGATTTAGGAATTCGTATAATATGCAGGCGTATTTCGTTTCGCTTTTCATGGCGATCGCATCGAGATACTTAGCCTGGTGTATGTATGGGTCCATACTCTGGATCTCTTCCCACAGGGGCTCGGTGGTCAAATAATCGGTCAGGATCTTGACCCAGCGTTCATGATGCTTTATTTCTTTAGCCGCGCCGACTTCTTTCTGCAAAAATTCAATGATCGCGCTTGATATTGCCGGTTCCTTTTTAAGGTCATCGAAATTCAAATAATATCGGAAAAGAAAATTAACGCCTAAAAGCCGGAATGGTTTTGAAATAGTCTCATCCGGATAAGAGACAAAAACAAAATCCCGTTTTATTTTTACGATCGTCATTAAAAATCCCAGGCCGGTCGATCCGATAAATGTTACCCCATTGAGGTCGACCACATAATTATATTGGAAAGGTATCGTCTTATCTTTGATAATGCCCTGCAAACTAATGATCGGCTCGGTGTCCATTGATCCTTTAAGGATTATTGCGCATACACGGGCATCATCATCAAAAGCAAGGCGGCAATTGAGGTTTATTATTTGATGTTCTTCTTTGTTTAATTCACTCATAATAGTTCACGATAATTTATTCAATTATAGTCTTATTTCCAATTTTGTCAATTAGATAGTGCAAGGTCTCTGAAAAAGTCATTGCGAGGGAGTGAAACGACCGAAGCAATCTCAGAATTGTTCGTAATATAATAAGATTGCCGCGCCCTTCGGGCTCGCAATGACAAGCGAAAATACTTTTTCAGAGCTCTCAATGCATTATTTTAATATTGCTCTCAAAAACAGCATAAATCCCTTGATCTCATTCTCAACCAGCTCCAGATTTCTTGTTGCATGTTGATAATTGGGATTGATTTCAACTGCCCTTTTGAATTGAGTTAAGGCGGCATTAAATAACGATCTCATTTTAATTAGATATGCCTTACCAAGGGCATTACGCAGATCGGCATATTGCGGGCTGGTTTCGATTTTAGCATACATGATATCGATATATTCATCGACCGTTATTGAAACTTCCTTGAGATCACTGTACTTGGAGAACAATTCAAAATCATAGATGAATTCATGAATATCGGTTTTTTTCATTTCTTCTTTGATCTTTGACAATTGCTTATGTGCTGCAGAAAACTCCTTTTCTTCGAGGTTTTGAATAGCGCGCTTGAAGGCATCAACCTGGAAGCGGGGATCAAGCAGGGATGCATATTTGAGATTCACGATTGAGGAAATAACGTCTTTTTCATTAGGTTTTTCACTTTTGAGGATCTTTTCTTTTAGGATCAATAAACCCAGATTGAAATATGCATCCGCAAAGTTTTTGTTAAAATCGATTGCTTTTCCCAACTCTTGAAACGCCTCGTCATACATATCTTTTTCAAGGTAGGCAAGACCGAGATCAAGGTAATAGTCGGCATTCGCCGGTGCCAGATATAGCGCCCGTGTGTACTGAGCGATTGCCCGGTCAATATCGCCTATTTTTTTATAAACGTTGCCCATATTACGGTGGGCATCAGTTAATTGCGGATCTAATTTGATCGCGTTGGAAAGTGTTTTCTTCGCTTCTTGATAAAAGCCTTTTGCCATAAATAACACGCCGATCTTATTCATTGCATCGGCGTGCATGCTTTTGGAAATACTCTCAGCCAGTTTAAGCAGATTGGCAAGTGATTCGATCTGATGATTATGCAGCGCCTGGATCAGGTCGATCAGGGTTTTTTCTCTGATCTGATGATCATAGTTTGTCTCTTTGATATCCAGCACCCGCCCGGATTTGAAGGTCTGGGATATAAGTTTGAATAATTTTGGTTCGGCAAAAGTCTCGATATGGTATATTTCATTATCATATTTTAAAGCACTGTCCAGTCCATATGTTCTTGACATAATTTATTCCTTTTTCTTGCGTTTTTCATACTGCCAGGCATAATATAATCTTTTTTCTTTAGTATTGAGACCGAGTTTTCGTAATATTCTATACACCTTCCAGGCACTCATTTTATTAAATCCGTAGGGGGGACCCTGGATTATTTTTTTCATCTGCGCCGCACTTGAGAGCGGAAAGGTCCTTACAATTGTGCGCAACGCATCTTCAATCGTTATTTTGCGGATTGATTCTTGTTTTTTGCCTTGGGATGAGCGAACGGTTGGTTCGCGTATCGGTTCAAGCAGTAATGATATGTTCAGATCTTTAGCCGCAATTTCAACGCTCGGATAATATTTAGTCACCCGGTGAAGGTCAAGCAATTCATAGATCGAGTGAACTTCCTTGATCATGTTAGTGAAAACAATATCACCGCCGCGCTCACGATTCTGTTTAATACGGCTGAGTATTATGCCCCAGCCGGCTGAGGCAATATAGGTTACACCTCCAAAATCAAGAATAAAAAGATTGGTTTCTTTTTCCAGGGTAATGAATTTATCCTTCAGGATCGAAGCAGTTGCCGAGTCAATATAACCTTTTAATGTTAAAATCGCACTTTTCATTGAGCCACCCACTAATTTAGATGTAGCAGTCAGAACATCGAGTTCAAGCATTTTTAATTTTCCTTATTTTTGTGAGAACAAGTTCATTATGGTTTTTACGCCGGTAATATTTGACTTCATTCATTAGTTTTTTTATCGTAAAAATCCCGAGGCCGCCTGTTTTTTTGGTCTGGATCACCTGATGCGGCTTGGATGCAGCCTGATAATCTTTTTGAAATGGATTCCCCCAGTCTTTAATCACTATTTTCAGTTTTTTATTTAAAGGGCGCAATTCTATCCGTATTTTACCTCCATTATTTTTGTAAGCATGGCGCACAACATTAGTACAGGCTTCATCAACTGCGATCTGTACGTGCAAACTCTCTTCTTTATCCAACCCTAATCGGCGGCATGCACGATCTATTTTCTGTCTTAGATCAATAAAAGATGGTTTTTCGGCATTGTAATCAAACACTATCTGTTTCTCCATGATCATCATATTTTATCAGGATCAGGGAACAAGTCAAGGGAAAAAAAGACCGTAAACCGTAATGCGGAAAAAATTGCAGAGGTGCAGAGGGGAAAAAGGGATTTTGTTACTATCAAATCCGAAATCCGAAATACTAAACAAATCCCAATAATAAAATTCCAAATTTTTAAATATTGATATTTAGAATTTAGAAATTGTTTAGAGTTTCGTGCTTCGAAATTAGAATATTATAAATCGAGTATCATGTATCGTGCATCAAGTATCATGTATCGTGTATCCTGTATCGATTTATTTACGTTCCAGATATCCGATGCTGAAGTATTTGTCCGGTATCGGTGTGTCAAGTTTGATCGCGTCAAATACGAGTTCGGTATAGGTATCTTTTCTTAATTTGTTGACCATACGTATCCGTACCGGAAGATCGCGTCCCGCGATTTTCCGGCTTTCGAGAACATTTAACTCTTTCATTAATTTGCCGCTCTTGGCGTAGAGCTCGGTTTTGACCGGTCGATAAGTCTTTTTTATCACCCATACTTTTTGTTTGGCATAATTGATTTCTTCGACCTTAGCGGTCAATTCGAGCACATGGCAATCCTGTTCGTTCACCGTATCCGAACCGGTCAGCACAATATCATATTGATCGATCAGACGTTCGTTCCCGGTGAAATCGTCGTAAGAAAAATCACTACCCATCATGTTTTGCCTTAACATGTGTCCGGCAATACGGGTGGGCTTGCCGACATCCGGAATATAAATATACATTTCATCACTGAGTTTCAAAAAACGCGTGCCCTTATCGCGCTCCGGCGCAATAAATTCCATATAGGCATGATCATCACCGCGCGCATAACCCTCAAATGTTTTTTCCCGCACCTGACTGCCGATCGAAATTATCATGGTCGCGGTGTATTCGATCGTATTGAAAACGCGGTTATCGTCGATTTTATTGATGATCTCTTCGGCGGTGAGGGCATAAAGC
>MEUM01000146.1:0-8284 GCA_001771735.1 Caldifarciminota bacterium RBG_13_43_14
CTAATCGGTCGGTCGGTAACGATGACACTTGCCCGGGTTAGTGTATTGATATTAAAAAGAAATGTCATATCGTTTTTCTTCGCTGCTTCGGGGGGAAGTATATTTTTAATAATGAATGTTTTGCGGCCATGGATCTTACCACCGGTAATTTTGGCGACCGCAGCAACACTGATTTTCACTATCAACTTTATACTTATAAAAATCAAAGTCAAGCAGGGAGAAACCGTAAACCGTAGCGCGTAATGCGTAAAAGATTGATCCTTGATGCTGGATGTAATAAAAGCCCAAAACGCCTAAATTCCTAAATGCCTAAAATAAAAAAATACTTAGTAATTGGTAACTATGTAATTAAGAGATTCCTCCCTTAATCCCTCTTTAAAAAAGAGGGACATATCTTTCGCAATACGCGCTACTCGATACACGCTACGCTTCTCTCAGAATGCGTTTTCTATGAGTTCAAAGGTTGTATTGCCGTCAATTCTGCTGATCGCAAGAACATCAAAGTGTATACCCAGATCGACCGGCAGGCATCGTTTTTTCAACCACATTAGCGCCAGGCGCCGGATGCGAAACTGTTTTCTTTTTATTACCGATTCCTGCGGCAATCCGTACTGCAAATTGCGCCGGAACTTGACTTCAACAAAATGATAAGCCTGGTTTTTCCTTAATATAAGATCGATCTCTCCATACCGACAACGGAAATTACGTTCAACTATTTGATATTTCTTTTTTTTAAAATATTCGCCGGCCAGTTTTTCGCCGATCTGACCAAGCCATCTTGTGCCGCGCTGCATTGGATGATTTTTCATAATGTAGAATCCGATGCCAATAATCTGAACGTCTTTCGGTGAATTGCACATGGCCCATGTTGCTTGATCCGCTCACGATGCATTTTAGTGGGGTATCCCTTATGCCTATTAAAACCATACTGAGGATATGTTTGATGATACGCATGCATTATCTGATCACGTTTTACTTTTGCCAGGATCGAAGCGGCCGCGATCGACAGGCTCAGAGTGTCACCTTTAATGATCGGTATTTGGGGAATCGACAGATCATTAAGCCTAACTGCGTCCAAAAGAACGATTTCAGGTATTGGGATTAGTTCGTTTATTGCCTTGAACATCGCAAGCTTGGTGGCTTGCAGTATGTTGATCTCGTCGATCTTTTCCGAATCGATTATGCCGAATTGATAGGCTATCGCTATCTTTTTAATAATCTTTGATAATGAGTCGCGTTTTGACGGAGTTAATTTTTTAGAATCGTCGATCCCGGCATGATAATAATTTCTTGGAAGAATCACTGCACAGGCGACGACCGGTCCGGCAAGCGGACCACGTCCAGCTTCATCAACACCTGCGATAAAGCTATGCTTTTTCCACAGGTTCTTGTCCGGGATCGCTATCACCCGGGATTTCCTCATCGGTTTCCGATGGTTTTTTTGAAGCCTTGCTGGCCGGCGCTGAAACTGCATCCTTTATTTTAAGTTTTTTGCCTTTGCGCTGCCGTAAATATGTCAACTTAGCCCGGCGCGTTTTACCTTTTTTCTTTATCTCGATCTTGGTTATCATTTCTTTATTTTCGATCGGGAATATCCTTTCTATGCCGATGCCCGCCGAAATTTTTCGTACCGTGATCGTTCTACTGATTCCACTACCTCTGATCTTTATTATAATTCCCTGAAAGGGTGCTATGCGTTCTTTATCACCTTCCTTAATTTTAGTATAGACTTTGACTAGATCTCCGGGATGAATTTCAAGATTTTTTTTCATTGATTACCTCCAGTAGTAATGCCAGGTCATTCACCTGAAATGTCCCGCCGGCCAGTAGATCCGGCCGCCGATTCAGGGTAAGCATTAATGCATTCTTCCGCCGCCAGTCATTGATCAGCCGGTGATTTCCACTCAACAGTACCTGAGGGACATTCATACGTTTGAATACCGCCGGACGAGTGAAAATCGGAGCTTCGAGCAGAGAATCTTCAAACGAATCCGAGTTTGCTGAATCGAGATTGCCGAGCGCACCCGGAAGAAGGCGGATTATGCTCTCGATAAGAACCAATGCTGCGTTCTCTCCGCCCGATAGTATATAATCGCCGAGCGACAGCTCGATGGGTTCAAAATATTCATTGATCCGGTTATCAATTCCTTTATATCGTCCACAAAGTAGTATCAAATGCTTCTCGGTAGATAGCTGCTTGACAATCTTTTGATTGAGAGATTTTCCTTTTGGAGTAAATAAAATAGTATTAGCCCGCGCTGATCTCAGATTTTCAAGCACTGCGTTGATCGGTTCCGGTTTCATGACCATACCCGAGCCGCCGCCAAATTGATAATCATCAACTTGGCCATCTTCCGTGTAATTCCGCGGATTGAATAGCTTAATCTTTACTAATTTCTTTTCCTGGGCAATACGTAAAATACCGCAGGATAATGGGCTAGCAAAAAAATCCGGGAATATTGATATTATGTCGAATTTCATTACACTGATGTCTGTCACAGAATGATTATTGCACAGATTACACGGAACTTATGACCGTAGAAAAAGGCAAGAGTGGTTCCTGAACATTATTCGATGATCTCAATTACCGTGCGTTTTCCTTGTTTCATTGCTGCCGCGGTAATTATAGTTCTGATCGCTTTCGCCGTTCTTCCCTCTTTACCAATGACTTTCCCCAAATCGCCTTCACCGACTCTGAGTTCATAGATTATGCTTTTTTCACCAGCGATTTCTTGGATATTCACTTTGTCGGGATTATCAACTAATGCTTTGACGATGTATTCGATAAGCTCTTTCATGTTTGACCTCCTTCTTTTGAGTACAATCTGGCCACAGTATTGGTAAGCTGAGCTCCCTTCGAAACCCAATACTCGATCCGATCCCGTTTAAGTTTGAATTCTTTCTTCCTCGGATCGTAATGGCCTACGTTTTCTAAGTAGTCACCGTCTCTTGCCTTTCTCGAATCTATTACCACAACTCGGTAATATGGTGAGTTGGTTTTGCCTATTCGGGTTAGTCTTATTTTAACCATAGTTTTTCATTATATAGATTATTGTATAAATGTCAATAGCTGGAAAAAACGTAATCGCAAGAAAAAATCGATACTGAATACTTGATGCTTGATTCTGGATACCTGATACTGGATTCTTGATACAGGATACATGATACTAGAAAAAGGACCTAAAAAATGTAGGGCAAACCTAAAGGTTTGCCCTACTAACTATTGGAAAGATCATCGTCTTACGATGTCGATGTGGGAGAGCCCTCAAACAAATCCAGGGTATTAGATTTTAGGTTTTGCTCTTTCACCCTACCTTGCTCTTACTACTTTTTCTAATAGTCCATTATACTGTACGAAATAAACTCCAGCAGGCACCTTATTATTGTGATCACTATGACCACTCCACATTATTCTGTAGGTTCCCGGTCCTTGTGTTTTCTCTAAGATTTTCTTAACTTTCTGTCCGAGAATGTTATAAATATTGATATTAACCAAAGTGCTTTTAGGCAAATAATATTCAATCAATGCACAACTTGTTACAGGATTGGGGATTATTTTAAAAAAAGTTTTCTTATGTTCAGGAAATTGTTTTTCTTCAATGCCTAACTCTGGTTTTGTTTTAATGAGATAAATCTGTTCATATGCCCGCACTTTCCCATAATACCAGTAGTGAGTGTATCCCACGATAATATATCCGTTGTCAGTCGTTTGTTGAACTTCAAAGGCAACATCCGAATGGTCTTCTTTTGGATAATTCTGGGTCCATAGAACATCACCATTAGCATCAGTCCTTACGAGATAAAAATCCTGACCATATTGATCTGGTAAATCAATATATCCTGCAATGATGTATCCGCCATCATAAGTTTGTTGAACTGAATGCCCATGCTCCTCGTATCCACTGTCATATATTTTCGTCCAGATTGTATCACCGTTTGTATCTATTTTTATGAGATAAAAATTGCTTGGGTTTGGACCATATGAATTTGTATATCCTGCAACAATATAAGCTCCATCACTTTCTATTATTGAATAACCAATCTCTTGTCCTGAGCCACCATTTTTTTTTGTCCATACAGTATCACCATTACCGTTTGTTTTTATGAGATATATGTCGTATTGGGTTTGAAGACCTGTGCAGCCACTGACAACATATCCACCGTCAGATGTTTGTATGACAGTGTAGGCAATGTCGTCAACCAATCCATTCTGTCCGAGGACTTTAGTCCACAAAGTGTCGCCATTTGCATCTGTTCTTACAAGATAAATGTTTGAATACGTAGGAACACCCTGACCAAAAGAACGAGTACTTCCAGCGATTACATAACCACCATCGGTTGTTTGTTGAGCCGAGTACCCATATTCATTATGATTACCACCATAGGTTCGTGTCCACATAGTGTCCCCGTTAATATCAGTTTTCAGAAGCCAAATATCATCATATGTAGTTGCGTAATTGTTTTTGCGACCTACTATAATATAGGATCCATCAGAATTTTGCAGAACAAAATGACCGGCTTCATCATACGGCCCGCCATAGGTACTTGCCCAAATAGTATCCCCATCAGCATTGAGTTTTAACAGCCAGACATCATAGCCACCGTTGCCGTAGGACTTTGTACTACCAACAACGATGAAACCTCCTTCAGAAGTTTGTTTAACGGAATAACCATATTCTACATTATCTCCGCCGTATGTCTTTGTCCATAGTGTATCAGGTCCCTGGGCAAAAAACCTATTTATAAAAAGCAATAACCACACAATAACACTTGGCAATTTACAATATTTGAATCTCATATTCTCTCTATTCTATAAATAAATTTTTTATCTAACAAGTACGACCTTTTCTAATATTTTATCATTTCCGAGATTCACTTCAATAAAATAAATTCCAGCACATAATTTATTCCCGCCATCATCAGTGCCGTACCAAACAATTTGGTTGAATGATTGGATTGCTGAAGGTGTGAATTGTGTTACTAATCTGCCCGCAGTATCGTAAATAGCGATCACATGATATTTCTGGTTAATTTGCTTTTCACAACAATTGAATGTTTTATAGTTGATATTTACGCTTTCACGAAATGGATTCGGATAAACAGCTAATCGGAGAATTAGCTGTTGACTTGTTTTCTCTTCGATGTCCACAGCATGAAGGGCGGAATGGACGTTCAATCTACCCCAACCATATTCAAAATTAGGATAGGGACCGCCTTGGACAGGATTATCCGCATTATCAAGCAAGATATTATACAGACTGCTGGGTGTTAAGCTCGAATCTTGCTGAAGTAGAATTGCACAGGCGCCAGCAACATGACTGGCTGCCCAGGATGTTCCATTTTCTATAACATAACCACCACCGGGCCATGAAGACCTTATATTATGACCAGGTGCAGCAATATCCGGCTTGATCAAATTCCAGTCAGAACGATACCAATATAATGAGTCATTCCACGGACTCTGATTCGGTGCCGGACCACGACCTGAATACGAGGTAATATTATCCAAACTATCTGTCGCGCCAACGCCTATTACTGTTGGGAAATTACCAGGAGGTCTAATTTGACCTGTTGCTGTACCACCTCCCTTGAAAACCGGGAAAATCCCTAAATTACGTAAGTTCAAACAATCATCCCAAAATTCCAAAGAAATCACATCCGACTCATTCCATGGATTATTGACAATATGCGTGTTTTGGGTTGCAAACCATTGCAAGCAACTGTGCAAAGCAGTATACGTTGCGGCACCGGTACTATCAAATGCCTTAGCAACAATATATTTTGCACCCGGGGCAACGCCGATGTCATTTTCAAACGGCCCATTGCCATCACCGCCACAAATTATTCCCATAGTGAAAGTTCCGTGCCCATGGTCATCATAAGGACCGGGCAAACCGTTTACTGCATCAAACCAGCCACTAGGATACCACTTGCCCAGTAATGCAGGATGAGTGGTATCGACACCCGAGTCTATATTCCCGATGATTACACCGGAACCGTCATAGCCTTCATTCCAACATGAATCAGCCATTATTTTCCGAATATTCCATTCAGTTGCGCGTAATATCGTATCGTTTTGTAATAATAGGAAGTCATCTTTTAGAACAATATTATAGTTATATGTTATAAATGCAACCTCTTCACATCCTGCCAAAGATATAACTATATCCTTTGTGGTTTTCAATGCCAAACCGTTAAAAATCCAATAAGATTGAAGTCCTGATAGCTGATCGGGGAAATTGGATAAGTAATCTAATAATCTCTTCTGGTCTGCCTTTGCAAAGTACTTCAGATAGTTTATTTTATCATTTTTTGAAAAGCTGCCAGGTAATTCTGCTAAACCCGTTTGATTTTTCATATGAATTATAATATGCACCATTTCACCATTTCCCAAGCCAGACATTTTTTCAATAAGAACAGGGTGGATAGTACCGGCAGTCAATGTTGAGGCTACAACAAATAAGGTAAACATTGTCTTCTTGCTAAAGATAATTGTGACATTTTGAGTGAATATATTTCGCATCATCAGTCAGTCTACTTTATTTTTGAATAATCGCAATTATTTGTCTTTATTCGTAAGACCCGTAAATCGTAAAATTAACTCTATAGCGCCGTTGGTCTCCATTGTTGGTATGCGAATAATCCAGCTCCACCTTATATTTACGACATGTTTTATTGTAGATATGTGCTAATTCAAGCTTCATCTTACAAAAGCTATATGTCTGCCATTGCATAAGCTCATCGTTGTATCTTTCTACAAAGACATGTATGCTGTCAACCAAAAGATCGTAAGTGATACCACTGTAACCATTTGTTAAAGCAAAATCTATTGAAGCCACCTTTCTACTTACGCCTCCAAGTTGCTGAAAATTATGAATTGATCCAAAGAGATCGACTGCTGTGCTGGTTAGTGTAAGATGGAATGTGCTATCCTTATATAGAGCAGTATCAACATAAGCATAATACGGGCCATAAGTTGTGGCACTGAGCAGATATGGGGAGAACAATAACCCTATCCCTATCAATATCACTATTTTTTTAGTTACTATTGTTATATTTTACCTCCTCTTTTTATACATTTTTCTAATATGAATAGATGCCCTGTCTTGATGTTTTGGTAATCACTTCTTTCTCTTTACAAAATCCAGGGTAATATATCTTAGGTTTTGCTCTTTGAAAGGAGGTGATCCAGCCGCACGTTCCCGTACGGCTACCTTGTTACGACTTAGCCCCAGTCATTCACCCTACCTTAGGCCCTCTAATGAGGGACTTCAGGTATTGTGGACTTCCATGGCTTGACGGGCGGTGTGTACAAGACCCGAGAACGTATTCACCACAGCATGCTGATCTGCGATTACTAGCGATTCCGGCTTCATGAGGGCGAATTGCAGCCCTCAATCCGAACCATGCTCATCTTTGGGGATTTGCTCCACTTTGCAGTATTGCTTCCCATTGTAATGAGCACTGTAGGACGTGTGTAGCCCTGGACATAAAGACCATGATGACTTGACATCATCCCCACCTTCCTCCACATTATCTGCGGCAGTCTCCTTAGAGTGCCTTCATCCGAAGACAAAATGGCAACTAAGAACAGGGGTTGCGCTCGTTGCAGGACTTAACCTAACACCTCACGGCACGAGCTGACGACAGCCATGCAGCACCTGTGCTGACTTCCCACCAGAGGCGGGATCCCTCACCTTTCGGTTCAGTACTATCAGCATGTCAAGCCCAGGTAAGGTTCTTCGCGTTGCCTCGAATTAAACCACATCCTCCACCGCTTGTGCGGGTCCCCGTCAATTCCTTTGAGTTTCACCCTTGCGAGCGTACTCCCCAGGCGGTACACTTAACAGGTTACCTACGGCACACACCTAAAAGCGCATGCCAAGTGTACATCGTTTAGGGCTGGGACTACCGGGGTATCTAATCCCGTTCGCTCCCCCAGCTTTCGTGTTTCAGTGTCAGGACCGAATAACAATAATCCGAAGACCATTATAATTCAGCTCCTCATAGGAGGAACACACTAGAGAGCCGCCTTCGCCATCGGCATTCCTCGCGATATCCACGCATTCTACCGCTACACCGCGAGTTCCACTCTCCCCTCATGTCCTCAATCCCGATAGTTTCAAATGCACTTCAACAGTTAAGCCGTTGGATTTCACACTTGACCCATCAGGACACCTACACACCCTTTACGCCCAGTGATTCCGGACAACGCTTGCCTCCTCCGTATTACCGCGGCTGCTGGCACGGAGTTAGCCGAGGCTTCCTCGAGGGGTACCGTCAT
>MEUM01000146.1:8625-9159 GCA_001771735.1 Caldifarciminota bacterium RBG_13_43_14
TTAACGGACCTAACGATACTAACGGTTGTTAATTACATAATTATCAATTACAGTAATGTGTCCAGAATCAAGTATCTCGCATCGAGGATCGGTTTTTTCATTTTTCGCGTTACGATTTACGCCCTCCTCCTCCAGAGGCGGACAAGTGAGGCGGGCAGGCAGTACGCGCTACGGTCTTTTATATGAACTTGACTATCATTTTAAAATTGCTAAACTATGATTTGGTAATAAGAGTAAGTACAAATTGATGATACGAAAGGAGGTCGAATGGATTATTTTTTGACGGCTGAAGAACAAGCGCTTCAAAAAAAGGTTAGAGAGATCGCGGAAAAAATTGTTCTTCCGGCACGTGATGAATTTGATCTTTCGTCTGAGTTTCCGCATCCGGTCATAGCGGAAATGGCAAAACAGGGTTTGCTCAAGGTTTTCATACCACCTGAGTATGGCGGTATTAGCGGTCGAATCATCGATCAGAGTATTGCCTGCGAGGAGGTCGGAAGGATATGCGGCGGGATCGCTACTGCTTACGCAGTG
>MEUM01000147.1:0-6786 GCA_001771735.1 Caldifarciminota bacterium RBG_13_43_14
CATGGATTTATACGGGTGCGTCGACCAACGATCGTCTACGGTGGTCGTAATATATCGCCAAACCTTCGCTACAAATATGGACCAGCACTACGAGTAGATAAAAAAAATGCCTGGTTGTTAAATAATCCCGGTGATATCGCACTGCCGGCTGAAGATACATCGATCCGTTTTGCTATCGCCCGCGAGGATTATTATTTTATTTATCCAACCAAGCCAACTGAGTACGAAAAGGAATTCAAATATACATTTCAGCATGGGGGGATATCAATGGAAGAAATGATCCTGCCCTGCGGGATACTTACGCCAAGGTAAAGCACGCTAGACGCTGTACGTGTACGCTACACGCTAGGCGCTAATCGGTAAGCGGCAAGAAAAAACCGTAGCGCGTAAGGCGAAAGAACTAAAAAGAAGTAGATCAGGGAATCAGATTATCAGCACGAAGATTATCAGAACATCAGCAAATCAGGAATTGATTTCTGGTATTCTGTTTGCTGATCCGCTTCCCACTGATCTTCTGGTATCCTGATATGCTCTATTTGTTAATTACGCAATTACAAATTACAGAATTCTCTTATCGGTTATCTGTCATCCGTCATCGGTTATCTTAAAATGGGATTTTTTCGGTAACCTGTTCCCTGTGGCCTATTCCCTAAAAATGGAGAGCCCCTACCGGAGGGCGAAGATATTATTTAGCAGGGGCTCCAAAAGTTGAATTTACGGTCTGAAATCAAAAGGTATTGATATTTGCTGCTCGAATGGCTCACCATCCTTGCTCGCGGGTTTGAATACCCATTTCTTTGCAGCCTCAAGCGCTGCCGCCTCACAAGCTGGATTTCCAAAACTGGAAACAATGGCTGGACTCAATACTTTCCCATCAACGCCAACCGTTACTTTAACGACGATTCGCCCCGATGCGCCGATCAAACGAGCTGCTTCGGGATATACTGGCGTAACCTGCTTTATCGCTGTCGGTCTTGTGATCACCGCCGGTTTGGGAGGCGTGGGCGGAACAAACGTATGAGTATCAGGAGGGGCGACCGCAACTGCGGTTGTTTCCTTTTTTACCGCGGCCTCTAATAACTTTTCCGGTGCCACGATCTCCACTGGTTTGGGTTCGATCTCGGGCTTGGGTGGTTTCACCTCGGTCCCTGGTTTAACTTCAACCTCGGTCGGGGTTTCGATCGGCGGAGGTGCGATCGCTACCGCGACCCGGCGTTCAGCTTCTGGTATCCAGTATGTATACACGCTGGCCAATATCATCCCATAATCCGATCCTTTCACTCTTTTATGAGATGCCGCAATGATATTTGGCACGACTAAAAAAGTATAAGGTTGATCATCATATATGATCGACTGGAATTCATTCCAAACCTGTTTAGCGCGTTTACGATTCAGCATTGCCACACCATCGTCGATCAATGAATCAACGGCTGTATTATTATAACCGGTGAAATTGAACTTGCCCTTGGCTGGATCCGAATTCCAGTATATGGTTGGATCGATCTTTTCTTCAACGCTCCAACCCATTACAAATCCGTCAAAATCACGTTTGACCAGGGCTTCAATAAAAGACCGGGTATCTAATTTCCGCGCATTTACTTTTATGCCCAGAGCCTTCAAATCCTCCACAATATAATCAAGTATCCTTACGCGATCCGGGTTCTCGATATTGGTTATGATATTTAAAGTGATATCGATCCGGTCCCGGTCGTAATAATAATTACGGTTACGATCTTCAAATCCCTTACTTTCGAGCACGCGCTTGGCCTCAGGCAAATTGAACTTTATTGCCTCTATCGTCTCACTGTATCCCCACGATGATGGTGGAATAGGCCCCAATGAAATACTGCCCATGCCAAGATAGATATCATCAAGGATACGTTTAGTGTTTATGGATTTGCTTATGGCTTTTCTGATATCCTTATCTCTAAGATTATTATTGTCTAGATTCCAACCAATATATAGATATGAATTACCAGGTCGCGAATCAATAACTATATTCTGGTTCTTTTCCAGACTTTTCGCCAGATTGGGAGTCAAATTCATTACAATATCAAGGCTACCATCAGCAAAGTCATTGATCATTTTCGTCGCATCCGAATAAAATAGTATATTGATCTCATCGAGCGGTGGTTTGCCCCGATAATATTCCGGATTTGCCTCCAGTGCTAATACCGAACCGTAAGTCCATTCTTTTACTTTATAGGGTCCATTGCCAACGATCTTCCTGATCCCAAAATCAGCCGGTGCCGCTGAATGAATATGTTTCGGAATGATCATAAAGTCAGAATCGGTAAGCAGATCAGCATAGACACGGTCAAAAGTGAATTTCACTGCATTCGCGCCGGCAATCTTAACCTCTTTAATGAATCTTAAACGGGCTATATTAGGATAGTTTGTTTTCGGATCTTTCATAACATCGTATGTGTAAACAACATCCTCAGCGGTCACCGTCTGACCATCAGACCATTTAACGTCATCGCGCAAATAATAAGTTATCGATGTAAGATCCTCTGAGAATTCCCATGATGAAGCGAGCTCCGTTTTCATTTTCCCGCTTTCCGGATCAATACGATGCATGTGCATGAAGAGCAGATCCAAAATATCGTTTGAACCGAACACTGATGGATTCAACGGTGACAATGATGTTATCATCTCATTTGTCCCGACATAAAGTTTTCCACCTTGTTCGCCCGAGATCTGTTCCTCTACCCTCGAACATACCGTCAATAGCAGTACGGACAATGATATTACTAAGAATAATCTCATTTTTTAGCCTCCTTAAATATATTACATTATATATGGAATAATATTCCTGTCAAGTTGCCCTATGTTTTAGGCAGTTGATTGCCAAAGTAAACTTTCATATGCGGCCAGGGGATTTTTATTCCCTTTTGGTCAAAAGCCGCTTTGATTCTTTTCCTTATTTCGCCAGTGACCGCCCATTGTTCTAATGGAACGGTATCGCCCAGGATCTTTATATCAATGCCAGAATCACCTAAATTATCAACTCTTAATACCTGAGGCTTTTTCAATATTTTGTTTTGCCAGGCTGGATCCGCTGTAATTTCATCACAAACACGATTTATCTCCTCAATGACCTTATCAAGGTCCTCGTTATATCCTACTGATATATTCAAATTAACTCTTGAAAATTCCTTTGTAAAATTACTCGCAACATTGATCTCACCATTGGGTATATAATGCACAACACCATCAAGATCACGGACAATCGTTCTTCTCAAATTCACTTCTTCTACCAACCCCGAAATTCCGGCAACCCTCACAATATCACCAATACTATATGGATTTTCGATCAATATGAATAATCCGTTTATAATATCCTTTACCATGCTCTGAGCGCCAAACCCAATTGCTAAACCAATAATCCCCAGTCCGGCAAGCGCTGGACCGATATTCATGCCCACTTCAGCCAGAACCGTAAACAGCACGATCAAACCGATCACAACCGCAGCGGTATTGCGAATTACCTGGCTTAAAGTTCGTGACCTTTTTTTGATCTCAATATCCGGTTTATTACGCATGCCCATTTTAACTGTTCGCTGTACTATTTGGGGAACAATTATATTTATAATTATGAATACAACCAGTCCCAAAACAATCGATATAATGATATTAATGCCATGCAATTTCAACCACTCAATCATTCTTTCTTCTCCCTAAACCATTTGATTATCTGGATCAAACCTTGTTCAAGTTGTACCTGTGGCGACCAATCCAACAGCTCCTTTGCTTTTGATATATCAGGCTTTCTTTGTTTTGGATCGCTGTCAGGTAAAGGCATAAATTTCATTGGACTATTACTCTTACATAATTTTTTAATCAGTTGGGCAAGCTCAAGCACTGTGTGTTCTTCCGGGTTTCCAAGATTTATCGGCAATGAATAATCGATCCTCATTGCACGATCAATCCCTTCAATCATATCCGATATATAACAAAAACTTCTAGTTTGCGTACCGTCACCAAAAATAGGCAATGGTTGAGCCTTTATAGCTTCAGAAATCAGTGTCGGCACGACCCGACCATCATGCCCACGCATTCTCTCCCCATAAGTATTGAATATTCGCACGATCCCGGTCTTTAATTTATATTTGCGATTGAATGTCATCACCAACGTTTCGGCAAACCGCTTACTTTCATCATAAACAGCACGAGGACTCAGCATATTGACATTGCCCGTATAATCTTCAGTCTGTGGATGAATAAGCGGGTCACCATATACTTCGCTCGTTGAAGCAAGTATGAACTTCGCTTGATGATTACGTGCGATCTCAAGCATATTATAGGTACCGACCGACATAACCTTCATTGTTTCAAGCGGATACTCCAGAAAATCAAATGGACTTGCCGGACAGGCAAAGTGCATCAAAATATCAAATGCACTGCTGATCTGGGTAACATTACATACGTCAGCTATAATAAATTCAAAATTCTTATTGCTGAGATTGTGCTCAAGATTCTTTTCGCTGCCGGTGAGTAAATTATCAATAACTACAATCTCATAATCACTTTCAAGATAATGATCGACCAGATGAGAACCGATAAATCCTGCGCCGCCGGTAATTACGATTTTCATCGTCCAATACCGCTATAGATAAAACCCAAATCTTTCATCTGAACTGGATCGAAAACATTGCGACCATCCAGGAATACCGGCCGGCGCATCAGCGATTTCATTTTTCTAAAGTCGAGTTTCATGAATTCATCCCATTCAGTGATCAACATTACTGCATCGGCTCCACGGGCAGCATCGTAAGCGGTTTCAGCATATTCGAGATCAGGCATAATCTCACGGGCACGCTCCATTGAAACTGGATCATAGGCAACGACCGAAGCACCTCGTTTCTTCAGCTCTTTGATGATAAATATCGATGGTGCATAACGCATATCATCGGTATTCGGCTTGAATGCGAGTCCAAGAAGACCGATCCTTTTTCCACTAAGATTCCATGCAGCTTTTTCTAATTTCTCGACCGCCAATATCATTTGATCCTCATTGATCTTTTCGACCGCCTTCAGTAGTTCGAAATCATAGCCGATTTCAGCTGCAATATTTATAAAAGCCCGCAGGTCCTTCGGGAAGCAAAATCCGCCAAATCCAACTCCGGCATTCAGGAAATCCCGACCTATTCTCTTGTCAAGACCAATGCCTTCAGCAACTTTCAACACATCCGCGCCGGTTTTCTCGCAGATCACTGATATCGCATTGATAAATGAAATTTTGGTCGACAGGAATGCATTAGATGCGTGTTTGATCAATTCGGCACTGGCAATATCAGTCACGATCTTTATCGCATCAATCGGTTTGTAAAGCTCAAGCAATTTTTCTTCTGCGGTGTCACTTTCAACACCCAAGACCACACGGTCAGGATTAAGGAAATCTTTAATCGCCGATCCCTCACGCAGAAATTCCGGGTTTGAAGCTACATCAAATGCTATATTCTTGTTGTTGAAACGCTGAATCACGGTCCTGACCCATTTGCTCGTCTGGACCGGCACGGTGCTTTTTTCGATTATTATCTTATATTCATTCATTGCTGCCCCGATATCTTCAGCGACTTTTTCAACATACGAAAGATCGGGCTGCCCATCATCTTTAGGGGGTGTGCCGACAGCGATGAAAAGCAACAAGGACCTTTCTACTCCCTTTCTTATCGACGTGGAGAAAGTAAGACGACCAGCATCGGCATTTCGTTTTATCATTTCCTCAAGACCGGGTTCATATATCGGAATACTGCCGCTTTTGAGAATATCGATTTTTTTATTGTCATTATCGACGCATATTACATCATGACCGATCTCAGCAAAACATGTACCTGACACTAACCCGACATATCCGGTTCCAATCATGCAGACTTTCATTCTAAATTCTCCTTTCGCCTATTTGATTTACGATAAAAAGCAAATATTATTGCACCAATTAATGATACAATCACATATAGAAAAAAAGATACCAGAGAAATAGCAACCGATATCTCCGGCAAAAGATCAACACGACTGAAAAGCAAAACATATGCGTATTCCCGGACACCAAGTGCATTAAAAGATACCGGGATCATCGAAATAACATTGATGATCGGGATATACAGAAAAAACGGTAGAATACTTATACCTTCTACACCCATACCCAACATCACGAAAAAAGGTGCGATCGCCAAAAGGATCTGGATCAAAACTGACTGTACCACACAAATTAAAATGACCGACCAAGCATGACTAAAACCGGTAGCAGCAAGATGCAGACGATTCAGCCTTTCACCGATCTGCAGTAGTTTAATCCGATCGACAACCGGCGATATCTTCTTATAAATACCCTCGGAAAAAAATATATAGGTGATCATCAGAATGATAATAAGTCCGGCGATAATAAATGGCAGGAATTCCACGCGTTGCCTGGTAAAAAGCATATATATGATCGCCGTAAAAGCAAATACGAAAAGTCCAACAAATCCAAGTATCCGGTCAACTAAGACTACCGCGACCGCATCGGCGCGGCGTGAATCCATTGAATAATATACACGCATTACATCTCCTCCGATAGTTGTCGGCAGAAGATTGTTGAAGAAAGAGGCGATAAAGTAAACTGCCAGGGTACGAGGAAAGCGCATATCGATCTTCTTATAATCAATAAGCAACTGCCATCGCCAGGCCGACACAATGATAAACAAAAAATAAGAAATAATACCATATATTAAAAAAACAATTTCAATATGACTGATGTTAGATAAGATCTTGCTGGCATCCAGCCTCCATAATAAGAAAGCC
>MEUM01000147.1:6814-9590 GCA_001771735.1 Caldifarciminota bacterium RBG_13_43_14
GAACATTTAACCAGAATTTATGAGCTTCGTTTTTCAAGCCGATCCAGTACTGCCCTAATTGATTCTCCAATTAAGCCAAGCGAAAAGAATAATATGCCAGAAATGATCATTAAAATCACAAGATATAACAAGGGACGATAGCCATAACCAAGAAAACGAAGTATCAACGCAATGACACCAACTACAAATCCCATGACAATCGCACCCAGACCGATCGTGCCGAAATATAATAAAGGTTTTTGCATAAAGCTTAATTGGAATTTAACCGCTAGCAGATCGAAAACCCCAACTAATATCCGGGATTTGTGCTGATATTTCGGTATTCCATAACGTCGAGGTCGTAGTTTTACCTTGACTTCAGCGATACGATAACCAGCATCATGTGCAAGAGCAACAATATATCGATGCCATTCCTTTCGTAAGGGAATATCCTCAATGACTTCCTTACGAAATGCTTTAATCGAGTTCATATCGTGGATCCTCAAACCGAATAGCTTTCTCGCCCAACCATTGTATATCCTGGAAACAAATTTCTTTTCGTATTTCCCCTGTTTCCATCCAGTCGCAACATCAGCACCCTGAACAATAAGATCAACAAGCTTAGGGATATCCTCGGTTGAATACTGAAGGTCAGCATCGAAAACAACGATTACATCCCCCCTTGCTTCTCTTGACCCGCTAATAATTGCCTGGGTTTTACCACGATTGTGCCGGTGCCGAACATATCTCAAATAGGCACGTTTATAATTCTCAAGCTCCTTGGCGGTACCATCATCTGACCCATCATCTACAAAGACTACCTCATAATTCTTATGAGCTTTTATGAAATGATCGAATTCCTCAATCAGTGACGGTAGATTTGCGGCTTCATTATAGGCTGGAACAAGGATCGTAACTTTCATCCGAGAGTATTATATCAAATACTATATATTAGTCAACCCAGCTTGGGCCTTAAGCAAATCACTCATTGTATAAAGATCGGGCTTTTTGTTGACCATGAATTTGACCGCGGCCAGGGCACCTCTTGCAAAACAACGACGCGAGGTCGCAAAATGTCTCAATTCAATAAATTCCCCTTCACCGAGAAAAAGTACTCTATGTTCACCAACGACATCGCCGCCTCTTATAGCAAAAATACCCATTTCGCCTTTCTTGCGCTCCCCAGTAATCCCATTTCGCTCAGTTACTAAGTTGATATCCGGCCGATTGACCTTTATCAATTCGATCATTGCCTTTGCCGTACCGCTGGGTGCATCCTTCTTTAGTTTATGATGGGTCTCAATGATCTCAATGTCGAATTCCGGTAGATTTTTTGAAGTACGGTCAACCAGCTCATAGAGGGTATTTATACCCAGCGACATATTGGGGGCGATAAATACCGGTACATTTTTACTGATTTCATTAATGGTATTGATATCGGCATCATTGAACCCGGTAGATCCGCTTATAAATGGATGAATATCCGATCTGAGATACTGCAATACTGAAAGTGCGGCCTTATGATTCGTAAAATCAACAACACAATCGCATTGATTGATCGCGGTCTGAATATCATCATAAACATCAATATCTTCGATACTTTTACCGACCAGAGGATGCCCTGATATTTCAAGCCCGCAAGCTATTTTAATGTCGGTACATTCAGCTGCTGCATTGATAATTTCACGCCCCATACGACCGGCGATCCCGCAAATTGTAATTTTGATCATAGGTCGATTCCAAACTGCACAAGTTGCTTGCGCAGCAGTACCGTATTCTCTTTGGTCATTTCCACCAGCGGTAATCTCGGTTTTCCAGCCGGTAATCCCATTAATTCCATTGCTTTTTTTACCGGGATCGGATTTGTCTCAATGAAAAGAGCTTTTATTACCGGAAAAACCTTTAAATGTATTTGCCGAGCTTGTTCAAAATTCTGTTCCAAACATGCCCGGCACATATCCGCAATCTGTTTGGGCAAAATATTGGCAACAACCGATATAACACCTTTTGCACCGATCGCCATCATCGGAAAAGTCAAAGAATCATCCCCGGAGAGTATATCGAAATCATTACCGAGCAACATTTGAAGTTCAGATACCTGATCGAGATTTCCGCTTGCCTCCTTGATTGCGACTATATTTTTATGATCGGTCGCTAATCGAGCAACGGTTTTCGGCAGTATATTACAGCCGGTACGAGACGGTACATTGTAGATGATAATTGGTAATTTCGTCGATAAACTTATCTCACGATAATGTTGATATAAACCGTCCTGGGTTGGTTTATTATAATAGGGAGTCACGACCAAAACACCCTGCGCACCGCATTTCTCTGCTTTCTTGACCAGATCGATAGTCTTAGTAGTTGAATTCGTCCCCGCGCCGGCAATTACCGGAACTTTGTTTTTAGTCTCATCCACCGCCGCCTTAATGACCGATTCAAATTCATCATTGGTCAGACTCGGGCTTTCACCAGTAGTCGCACAGGCTACTATTCCGCTTGAACCGTTGACCAGTAAAAATTTAATGTTCTTTCTAAAACCTTGTTCATCGATCTTATCGGACTTGAAAGGCGTAACTATTGCTGGATATGAACCCTTGTACATTATAGCCTCCTTTACTTTTTGAGTATCACTATTCTTTCGTAGAACCTCTTTTGTTCGGTCTCAAAACCAACAAAATAAATGCCAGCCGGTAATTTACTTACATCAACTCTTTGCTGATAGTTACCAGGACCCTGATATGCATTAATAATAGTACTCGCTACCCGGCCAGCAATATCGTAAATTAATAGTTTC
>MEUM01000148.1:0-8543 GCA_001771735.1 Caldifarciminota bacterium RBG_13_43_14
GTATTTCAAGTAAAGTAAGAAGATAAGCAGTCAGGTTAAATTGCCTTTCCCAGGCTTAAACCACGTTAGGCTGTTGACTTCGTAAGGAAATTCTATAAAATATACTAAAGGAGGATTCATCATGGAAGGAATGGAGAAGAAACTGAACGCGGGCGATATGCTCTTCGACGAAGGCGACAAAGGCGACGTCATGTACCTCATTCGCGAGGGCAAAGTGAAAATCACAAAAGGCAAAGGCGATGATGAAAAAGTCCTGGCGGTACTGAAAGAAGGAGATTTTTTTGGCGAAATGGCGATCATTGATGGATCACCTCGATCAGCTTCAGCTATTGCCACAACTCCGGTCACAATGTTGATCATAGACAAAGATACCTTTAAAGCTAAAATAAAAGAAAATCCTTTAATCGAATATGTTCTGGAAACACTTTCCCGTCGTCTCCGGAATACGGATGAGCAGATCAGGCTTCTGACGATCAAAAGCGAAGAACGGCGTATCGTCGCCTACATTATCACCCGGGCTAAAGAGATCGGCAAGAAAACCGATACCGGCATCGAGATCGTACCTTTTACTCCGGATAGCCTTACTCATATCACTGGTATTGATGAGGCTAAGATCAAAAGTTATATAAACAATCTGGAAAAAGCCGGCCTTGTATCTATCCATGAAAATGGTATAATAATCAGGGCGGTCGAAGAACTGGATGACTATCTGCGTTATATCGCCCTGAAAGAGAAATTCGAAAAAACTTAAGAGCCTGTAAATAATTGAAATTGTAATCCTTCCAAGAAAACTCAAACAAAGGAGCTCGCATTTTGGTTAACCGCCTGGAAAAGGAAAAACGCCTTAAGGAATTAAGCAATCTGCTTGCTAATCCTGATCTTATAAAAAATCAAAGGGAATACGCAAGTCTGTCAAAAGAGTATAAAAAACTCGGGCAAATCCTTATGAAATATAACGAAAAGGACCAGCTCGAAAAAGAGATCCAGGACCTTTTTGAAATGATTCGCGGCAGCGATACTGAGATCAAAGAAATGGCCGAAAGCGAACTGACATTGCTCCAAAAGAAATTATCAAACACCGAACTTGAAATCGCCGTCCTATCCAATCCAAAGCTTGCCGAGTATGATAAGAACTGCATCGTTGAGATCCGTGCCGGGGCCGGCGGTGACGAAGCATCGCTGTTCGCGGCCGATCTTTTTCGAATGTATTCGAAATACTGTGAACGCCGGGGACTGCGCCTTGAGGTTCTCTCCTCACATCCAAGCGAGATCGGCGGCTTTAAAGAAATTATATTTGCGGTCGAAGGTTCGAATGCATATCGGCATTTTCATTTTGAAAAAGGCGTACATCGTGTGCAGCGAATTCCGGTCACCGAAGCAGGTGGTCGTATCCACACATCGACCATAACGGTAGCCGTACTGCCCGAGATCGAAGAAACTCAGTTTATCATCAATCCGAACGACTTAAGGATCGATACATTCCGCGCTGGCGGGCATGGCGGTCAGAATGTCAATAAAGTTTCCTCAGCCGTACGGTTAACCCACATACCGAGCGGTATGGTCGTAGTCTGCCAGGACGAACGATCCCAGCATAAAAACCGCGAACGGGCAATGAAAATACTACGGGCACGACTGGCTGCGCTCGATGAAGAGAAAAAACAATATGAGATCGACACGCAGCGGCGTATGCAGGTGGGAACCGGTGAACGCAGCGAAAAGATCCGTACTTACAACTATCCGCAAAATCGAGTTACTGATCATCGAATTGGTTTGAGTCTTTATAATCTTGACCGCGTTATCGAAGGTGAACTTAATGGATTGATCGCAAAATTGGAGGAGCATGAAACAGCTGGTGCACAGAATCTGTAAAGACCTATTAACAACCAAGAACGAAGCCGAGGTTATTGCTGCCCGCCTGCTCAACTGTTCGAAGCATGAGCTATATTTTCATACCGTCCGCGACTCACACCTGCAACATAAATTGAAATCCCAGTTGGCACAATTGAAGAACGGAAAGCCGATCGAGTACGTCACCAGAACGACTTCCTTTTTAGATCTTGACCTTAATATCTTACCCGGTGTTTTTATTCCCCGTCTGGAAACTGAGTTTCTGATCGAAATAGTCAAGAATAAAATGGTTGATGCACCGCGTAAGATCCTTGAGATCGGCACCGGAACCGGTGCGATCTCGATCGCGCTTGCCCGCATATTTGCTGAATGCATGATCATTGCCAACGATATATCCGAGCGCGCCCTGCAATGTGCACATATCAATATCAAGAAATACGAACTGGAAAAACGGATCATGCTCTGCCGGGCCGATCGGTTCAGTGGTATTAAAGGCTCATATGATCTGATCATTTCTAATCCCCCTTATATCAGTCAAGAGAGATTGAATCGATTACCAAAAAGCGTGCGTGATTTTGAACCGATCATTGCACTTGATGGCGGTTTTAATGGCATTGAAATAATCGCCGCAATTATCTTGAATGGTTATGAAATGATCAACGAGCAGGGTAATATTGCGCTTGAGATCGATGATCATCAGGTTGGTTTGATCAGAGATCTATTGATCTTGAATAAAATCAATAATTATATTTTTCTCAAAGACCTTTTTGGCCGATTTCGATACCTTTATATATCAAAAAAAATAATATGAAAAAAATAAAAATTGTTGTAAATCACAAAAAACCCAATGCCCGAAAGATTCTTCAGATCGCCGAAAAGCTCGTCAAAGAGCAGGGCTTTGTCCTATCGTCAAATCCGGATTTCATTATTGTCCTGGGTGGTGACGGTACTTTGCTTGCTGCCGCTGAACAATTCGGTCGAAAGCGAATACCAATATTCGGAGTTAATATTGGTGGACTGGGTTTTCTCACCAATGTTCCTTTTAATGATCTAAGCCCGATCCTTAATGAGATCAAGAATAAAAAATTTACCTTTGAGGAGCGCATGGTTCTGGCCGCTTCATTTAATGGAAGTCACATGTATGCGCTCAACGATATCACAATCCTTACCCGATATCCGGGTCGTGCGGTCGAGTTTTCGGCCTCGATCGACAACGAATACCTCTGTCGGTTCATTGCTGATGGCATTATCATTGCAACTCCGACTGGTTCAACCGCTTATTCGCTTGCAACCGGAGGTCCAATACTACTGCCCAACACCGAGGCAATCATTTTGACCCCGATCGCCCCGCATACGCTCTCGGTGCGCCCACTGGTGCTGCCGGCCAGAAGTAAAATTGTGATAACGGTCGGCAGAAAAGGAAAGGCTTTGATCGTAGCCGATGGACAGAGATCAAAATTGATACAATCCGGCATCCGGATCCAGCTTAAAAAAGCATCCTATTCGGTAAGACTTATCAAACCACGCCGCACTGCTTTTTTTGCGACCCTACGCGAAAAATTGCAGTGGGGAGGCCGGGAGGATGCTTAGAAGACTGCAAGTAAATAATTTCGCATTAATGGCCGATCTGGAGATTACATTCGAAGCCGGGCTTACGATCATTACCGGTGAAACTGGATCGGGTAAATCAATGATCGTTGAGGCGATCGGAACCCTGTGCGGCGATCGCATGGAAGATATTATTATCCGTTCATCCCGGGATTTTGCCGAAGTTACCGGTGTTTTTGATGTCAATTCTGAGATCAAGCCTATATTGAACGAAGCGGGGATTGAGGGCGATGATGACCTTATAATACGACGACGCCTCGAAAAGGGTAAACGTCAGATCGCCTATGTTAATGACCGCGTTGCCAGTTTAAGTCTGCTCAAACAAGTATCCCGAAACCTTATCGACTTGATCGGCCAACACGAAAATCAGTCTTTGTTTTTTCCTCAAAATCACCTTGCCTTACTCGACGCCTTTTGTGAAAACAATAGGCTCCTTAAGATTTTTGCCGGTGAGTATACCCATTACCGACAGCTTCAGCAAACTTATGAGCGACTAATCGAAAGCGCCCGTCAAAAGAATGAAAAGATCGATTTTCTTAAATATCAGATCGACGAAATAATAAAGGCCGATCTCCAAGAAAATGAAGATGAACGCCTTGAACAAGAAAAAGAACTTTTGCTGAGCAGTGAAAAAAGGGCGTCACTTTCGGACCAGATCATCAGTGAAATGTACGATCGCGAAGATGCAGCACTGGAGAAACTGGCACGCTCATATCGCCTGATAAATGAGCTTGCCGACCTTGATCCATCCCTCGTTAAAACCGCTGAGCAATTACAGAATATCGTAACTCTGATCGATGAAAGCCATCGGGACCTGACCCATTATCGGGATAAGATCGAGTTCTCCCAAGACCGGCTCGATGCAGTGATGGACAGGCTTGATCTGATCGATCGTTTGAAAAAGAAATATAGTAGAAGTATCAATGATATTAAAAAGCATTTTGATGAGATCAAAATAGAATTAGCTACAATAGAAGAACGGGATGAAAAAATCGCTGCGATTAAGGTGGAAATCGATTCGGCAAGCCGCCAGGTCGAATCCCGGGCAAAAGAATTGAGTAAGCATCGAACCGATGCAGTTCCATCGTTTAACAAGAATGTGTTACGCATACTCAAACAGTTGGGCATGGAAAAGGCCGAGTTCAAGGTACATATTGAAGAGGGAGAATTAAGCGAGAATGGTAAGGACCTTGCTGAATTCTACATTTCAACCAATCCTGGCGAACCTTTGAAACCGCTGCGTAAGATCGCCTCCGGCGGCGAAGTCTCAAGGATCACACTGGCATTAAAGACAATATTATCCGGTATTGATCGAATCCCGACCGTAGTATTTGATGAAGTTGATACGGGAATTGGCGGACGGATCGCTGAAGCGGTCGGCGATTTACTCGGTCAGGTAAGCAAACACCATCAGATAATCTGCATCACTCATCTCCCCCAGATATCGGCATATGCCGATAATCATATGCTCGTCACCAAGGAAATAAAGGGCAAAGAGACCTTTACCCGGGTTACCAAGCTTGATAAAAAGGCAAGACAACAGGAGGTCGCGCGTATGTTAGGCGGTAAGAAAATAACTCAGACAACTTTAACCCACGCTGAGGAGATAATACGGGAAAAAACAAAAAAATGACATCCAAACGGCGCTTGATCACGATCGCGAATGGTCTGACGCTCTCGCGTGTTCTATTCTTACCGGTAATAGTATATTATTTGGTTACTGGACAACGGTTCATCGCATTTTTATTTATTTGCGTATCGTTGCTTACCGACACGATCGACGGATTCATTGCCCGCCGCCTTCACCAAGAATCCGAAGTTGGTAAATTCCTGGATCCGATCTGCGATAAGCTTTCCCTGGCAGTTATTCTGGTCACGCTTTTCTTGATCGGCGCATTTCCTTTATGGGGCTTGATCGTTATCGTGACCCGTGATGTTCTAATCCTTACCGGAAGTTTTGTTATCTGGCGAACCCATGGCAAGATCTTCAAATCAAATATGCCCGGAAGGATCGCCGGCGTATTATTCGGTGCAATGATCCTTGCTTTTACGCTCAATTCGATTACAATTGCCAATGTTACACTAAATTTAATTACAATTGGCAATGTCTTATTTTATATTAGTGTACTGGCGGTTACAGGTTCATTTATTGTTTACCTTGGACGCTATTTAAAAACGATGAAGGGAGTCAAATGAAACCAATTTTCTTTACAAAGACAGAAGGCTCAGGCAATGATTTTCTGATAATTAACAATCATGACAATTTTATCAACGAGCTCATCCCTGAACCGGCATTACCAGAATTCATAAAGAAGATCGCCAATCAACATTTGGGCGCAGGTGCCGACGGGGTCATCTTTCTCGATCCGGCTAAAGATTATCCCTTTGGTATGCGCTATTTTAACAAAGATGGCGGCGAGGCCAACATGTGTCTTAACGGCGCCCGTTGTATCGTGAACTATGCATATCGTCTGGGAATTATCGAGGAAAAAGGGAAATTCTTATCCGCTTCCGGCCCGCTCGGTTTCTACTATCAGGGCCGAAGCGTCAGTATCGAAGTACCAAATCCGGTAGATATTAAAATGAATTTTACGCTGACGATCAGCCGGAAAAAGTACCGGGCGAATTATTTGCGTCTGGGAGTCCCGCATTGTGTTATTTTTGTAGATTCGTTTGATAAACTGGATGTTAAAGAGGTCGGGCAGACGATCCGTAATCATAAAACATTCAAACCGGAAGGAACAAATGTGGATTTTGTTATGAACGATGGCAACACACTTTTCGTTCGAACCTATGAAAAAGGTGTTGAGGATGAAACCCTTTCCTGTGGCAGCGGCGTGCTGGCATCGTCCTATATTGCCACTAAACTTTTTATCGTACAATCGCCGGTAACCTGTAAAACAAAAGGCGGCGAGCTGCTGGTTGTAATCAAGGACAAATTATATCTGGAAGGTCCGAGCTCGATCGTGTACGACGGCGTATTTTATATCTAAGCGTCTAAGCTTTCAATACCTTTTTGATACGCGCTAAAGCCCAGGCCAGATCTTTTTTCTCCACTACCAGCGGTGGTGCAAAACGGACAACCATTTCATGGGTCTCTTTGGCCAATATCCCGAGCTTCATGAGGTCTTCACAGTAAGGCCGCGCCGGCTTCATTAACTCAACTCCAATAAGTAAACCACGCCCCCGGATTTCTTTGATAATGGGACTGTCGATCTTGAACAACTCTTCACCAAACCATCGCCCGAGTTCACGGGCGCGTTTTGATAAATTTTCTTTTTCAATAACCTCGAGCGCGGCAATGCCAATCGCTGCGGCCAGCGGATTACCGCCAAAGGTCGAACCATGATCACCGGGTTTGAAGACCTTCATAATATGATCATCGCATAAAATCGCCGATACCGGATAAAATCCCCCGCTCAATGCCTTACCAACGATCACAATATCAGGTCTTATCTTTTCAAAATCGCAGGCCAGCAGATAACCGGTGCGACCCAAGCCGGTTTGGATCTCATCCGCGATCATCAGCACACGGTTCTTATGACATAACTTGTAACAATCCTTTAAATAGCCCGTATCCGGCACGATAACTCCACCTTCGCCCTGTATCGGTTCGACTAAAAACCCGGCCGTATTCCGGTTGATCGATTTTTTTAACGCTTTTATATCATTATACGGGATAATCTTGAATCCTGGAGCAAAAGGGCCAAACCCATTTTGATATTGCTTCTCAGTCGAGAAACCCACGATCGTAGTCGTCCGGCCATGAAAATTATTCTTGCAAACAATGATCTGGGCTTTATTAACTGGTATTTTCTTATTGAAATAACCCCATTTACGCGCCGTCTTGATCGCGGTCTCGACCGCTTCGGCACCAGAGTTCATTGGCAGGGCTTTTTCATATCCGGTCATGGTGCATATTTTTTTCAAGAATAAACCAAGCTGGTCATTATGAAATGCCCGTGAAGTAAGCGTCAAACGTCCAACCTGCGCTCTTATTGCCTTAGCAATATGGGGATGGCAGTGCCCCTGGTTCAAGGCTGAATAACCGCTGAGCATATCAAGATAGCGATTACCTTCAACATCCCACACCCAGGCACCTTTACCGCGCGTCAAAACTACTGGTAAAGGATGATAATTATGAGCATCGTATTTTTCGGTCGACTTTATGATCGAACGATTAGTAGGCATTATTCCTCCTCTGTTTATATATTCTATAAATATTCATAAAAAATGAATATTTATTCAAATATACACAATTTTATTTTTTTGGCAATAGTTTTGTTGACTTCGTGATGATAGACTTACTCAATAATCACTGCTTTCTTAACCACTTTTTCGCCATCTATTTCAAGCTGGAAAAAATATGTCCCTGCAGAAACAAGACGCCCATTGTCATCATAACCAGACCATTTCTCCAAATGAGTTCCGGGATTCCTATGATTGTCAACGAGGATGCTGATAAGTCTACCCGACATATCAAATACTTTCAAGTTTGCGTGGCAATTCTTGAGTAAAATTATTTTAAAATCGACAGGCACCCGGGTTGGGTTTGATAATATTTCAATGTAGACATTCTCTCCCAATAACCGTCTCTCATTTTCTATTATGGCGACGCTACCCGAGTATATCGAATATGTATGCGCGAGCGGTCCCATATTATCACCGCCAAAAACAACGGTCTCTTCATTAAAGGGATTATATGCGCCGCAGGTACCCCGTCTTGGATACACCAGACCTGGAGCCAGTATGCACCGCCACGTTAGGGAATCAATATCGAGTGACCAGGCATCACTTAGACATTCTATATACCCAGGGTAGTCAAAACCAAATCCTGTGATCATCCTGCGATTTTCACTATCATAGCCACAAAAGGCCTGAGCTCTTCCGTTTGGCTGCATACCACCGGGGAAAAGCTGTTGCCAATTCTCACTGCCATACGTTAGACTTAATGCCCATACGTCACAAGTAATTGCTGCTGCAGCACCACTAAAAACAATCATACGATGTCCAATATGATCATAAACCGCAGCATAAGCACTTCTTGGAGATGGCAAAGTTCCCGAGGGATAAAGCTGAGACCACGT
>MEUM01000148.1:8561-8841 GCA_001771735.1 Caldifarciminota bacterium RBG_13_43_14
TTCCCACGTCTCATTTACTCGATTCCCACCAGCATCTCCACCGAAAAGAATTAATCGATTATTGACAGGATCATATATACCAATTACTTCAGTGCGCTGTGATGGCGGCGTACCTGATGGAGATATTTGAAACCACTGTTCGAATCCCTCTCGTAGGCTAAACATCCATATATCATTATAACACGTTGAGCCCATCCTCCCGCCAAACATATACATTTCATTCTGAGTGTTAGAGAGACATCGATAAGCAAGCGCAGCATTTCTTCGCTTCAAGGGAACC
>MEUM01000149.1:0-802 GCA_001771735.1 Caldifarciminota bacterium RBG_13_43_14
AATGCCAATCCTGATCTTAACATAGCATTATAAGCATAGTTGTAAGCACATTCCGCATCATCATCAATATTTCTATCGGCAGTATCCAGATCTGTATAAGCTCTTCTGATGAGATTATTTATCGCGCTCCAATCTACAGCACATTTTTTAATTAAACCTTGGCTTATCAGTGTTTCTTTTGATATTCTATAAATCACTTTCTTTGCCTATTAACATTATTTTTGGATTTTTCAATAAATCCATAATGAAACCGCTCATAGATTTTCTTCTAGTATGGTATTCATGTAGAGAATAAATCGTCGGATTTATCGTTCTTTGTAACTTCATTTCTAATTTACTGATCTTTTCATTTAATTTGGATACATCAGGATCTCCTACTATCACAATATCTATATCACTTGTAGCCTTTTCTCGGTTTGCCGCAAATGAACCATATATGAATGCGCAGTTGATAGATTTTATGGATGAAATTTCTTTCCTTATACTACCTTCAATGCCAACGGTTTTAGATACAATTGCTTTCAATTCATTATACAATGGATGTTCATTGTTCACCTTATAATAGAGCAAATTCCCTGTTCTTTCATTTAATAAGAGACCATCTTTCTTGAATTTCAGAAGCTCCCTTCGTATACTTCCAGCTGAGTATCCTAAAATCCGCTGCAATTCCCTAAGATAATATCTTGCCTTTGGATTTGTAAAAAAAAGTGCCAGCAGGTCTTGCCGTATCTTTGATTTTGAAATATAGAGACTTTCTAACATATATTGTACTCCATTTTGAGTTCAATTGTACTCAAAGTAG
>MEUM01000149.1:830-7920 GCA_001771735.1 Caldifarciminota bacterium RBG_13_43_14
GAGGATCTTCTTCTCAACACATTGTTTGAGTATCTTTTCTTTCCACCCCGAATGCGCGATCAATGCCTGCCCCATCAATGACGTCTCAAAATCGATCTACCGGAATGCTTCGCCGGTCGGATCCAGTGCCGTCAGCGGATTATTCCCGCAGTACGCGTATCTCGAATACCCCGGACTGTCATGGGGGTCGATCTCCATGAACCTTCCGATTTCCGGATCATAATACCGCCGGCAGAAATAATTCAAACTCATCTCATTGTCAAATTCCTTACCCGTGAAACCATGGCTGTTCGTGCCCGCGCCCCATTTGGTCATCTCGCCGAAGGGCATGTGAGTTAATCTCGCCCAAAAAATCTCAAATGTTCTGTTTGTATCCAACTCATTTCCGCAGTACAATTTTCCGGCAGACCGTCTCATTATCATTCTTCATGACAATAAAATACACGCCTGAAGGAATATCGCATGCATCAAAGGGCATTAAGTACGTCCCGGGGGTGTAAGTCCTATTTTCAATACTCACTATTTTGCAGCCTAAAACATCATATAAGTCAATCTTTATGTTATTTGTGGTTTGAGTAGCAAATGAAATATTACAGCAATTCACTGCGGGATTAGGGTATATGGATAATTGAAAATAGCGATCAATGCATTGGTAATTCTGTTCATTGATTTCCTGATCATTTTCGCCACGTTTGTAATAGATGTCATATACACCCAATCTTTGATCTCGCCAAATAACATGAAGCTTATTATTATTATCAACTGCAATTCTGTTATTATAAGGCATATCGGCATAAGGCGGATAAATAATCGGCATGGGTGAAATAACAAAGTTACTTAACGTGTCGATTTTCGTATACATAATGCCAAAACTGTCAAGGGTAGTAAGAAAGGGCCATATAACATGCAAGAACTGTAGTGAATCAAGGGTAAAATGGATAAGTCCAGCGTGCCTTAAGTCAAGAACTTTTGGACCTATTAAAACATTACCGCTTTGATTGATTTTCAGGTATTTTACAGACCAGGTTGGTTCACCTTCCGAACCATAAATAATATGAATATTCTGATTGCAATCAGCCATCAAGGTTACTCCTTCACCATAGCCAAAGTGCTTTGTATTTATTACTGTATTCCCACTTCTATCCAGTTTAATATATGCTAATCGACCGACAGCGCTGCTATCACTACTACTGTATGCAATATGATTATTCGCCATACTGTCCGTGCCGATACCGGGCCAGCGAGCGTTAACGTTATTTGGTGACACAACGTTTTTAAGGATTAATGGATTACCAAGCGAATCCAGTTTGGTATAATTCAACTGATTATAGCCGGATATGAATTCATCCCATACAATATCCATTTCATTGAAGCGATTCATAGTCGTGTACACTCGATTGGTTTCACCGTCGGTGCCGCTAACTGCAATATGGGGAGCCACAAGAATTGATCCATCATTAGCTAATTTTGCGTGCCATAAACCGTGCCCAAGAGGTGTATCGTCTCGCCAGACAAAATGAATATTATTCGATAAATCCACAGCAATTTCAGGTGTGATAGAAAAGGAGGCATTATTTGATACGTTGGTTTCAGGGATAATGCATGCACCAAAGCTGTCCAGTTTGGTAAAAAGTATTTCTCCAGCACCGCTCATAAAATCAGCGCTATCCCAAACAACCCAAACATTATTATAATTATCGATGGCAATATCAGGTAAATCCCGCATTCGATTATCTTCAGGCGTTAATAGAATATCATCGGACCAGCCATTGGGGTAGGCGTTGATAATTGAGATTGTAAACAATGTTAAAACACTGCATACAATCACTATTTTAAATATCATTTTTACCTGGCTATTTTAATTTTAAATAATCTGCTTCCTTTGTCAAGTCGCAATTCAATAAAAATATGCCGTTTGGAAGACAGGCATTATTATTATCACAATTTAGCTTATCTCTAATCGTGAATGACATTGTCGCGCCACTTGAGAACTCATGTCGATTTACGCTTGCATCCGATAATCAATATGTCCAGCCATGTAGACCGGTTCGTTGATAATCATGATGAAACTGGGGCCAATCCAACAGGTATGGAGATGTACGACTATTCTTTATTTCCAAAACATGCAAATAATCCCCTGTACATAAAATCATTTCAGATTTTTGATCGCCATCAATGTCGCCGATAATTGGTGAAGAAAAATCTCTGAACATCGGTAGAGGAAAAGGAGAGAGTAGTGCTTTTTCGTAGTTTAATGCATACAAATAGTTATTTGCAGCGCCGATAATTATATCAGGGATAAAATCTCTGTTTGCATCAGTAATAGCTGGTGAAATACCAATCATTGTGTTAGGTATGATTTCATAAGGCCATGGATCTATTGCTAAACCTTGATCACGTTCTCTAAGATGAATTCTGCTTGCTTCATTGCCAAATGCTGCTTCGACTCCATTAAGGCCTCCTACAAAAGGATGTATGTCGCCCAACGCTATCGATGAAGTAATAATACCTTCGGTACTTTGATCCCATATCGACTGAAGATAAGTATAATCATAAGCCCTTATATGATTATCGGCACAACCAACGACAAAATCGACGTTCGCATCAGTATTAATATAACCGATTGCCGGAATTGTCCTACCCCCAAAATTAAACGATTGCTGTAACCCGTAACGATTAAAAACATCAATACGACCAATTTCTCTTTGATTTTCCACATCGTTAGTATACGATAGAATAATATCGTTTACCCCGTCATTATCAAGATCCGAAATCGCCGGACCTTCGCTTCTAAGGACGCGAGTTAGTATTGATGTATTCATATCATAGAGCAGATTTCCGTTATAATTGTAAACCAAAATCTTTGCTTGTTGGGAAACAAAATGATTCTTTGGTGCTACAAATACAACGATTTGGCGTTTTCGACTGCCTGAGATATAGCCCAATGCTGGATAACCCATTATTCTCTTATCACTGTAAGGTATCGATTTGGGCCATCCATTGAGCACATTTCCATATCGATCATATGCAGTTATTGTATTCTCCGATACCGCAATAATCTCGTCGTAATTATCACTATTTATGTCACCGATGACCATTGAACTTACATTGTCAAAGCATTTTGGCCAGTTACCATACAAGGACCCATCCGGATTGAACACATAAACGGAATCTGAACCAACATAAATTATTTCTACGGTACTATTGTTATCAATGTCGGCAATTGCAGGCTGGGAAAGCTGATTTACTCTTAATGGCCAGCCTGATTCATAGGGATATAATGCAACTTTCCGAATAATTGATGATGTGTTATTAAATTCCCACGATTCGTCAATCAAATCGTCCGGATCGGCTCTTGCGATAATTTCACAATCACCAATCTCTCCAGTAAAATTAGGATGAGTAATACCTGTATTCCATTGTGCTACAACGACAGTTGTATCTAATGGTTGAATAGAGGGAATCGTGAAGGATTGAGTGAAAATAATATTCTCATCGCACATTACTATGATCCTTATCACGATATTGTATGCGGTATCGCCACCAATATTGAAGGCTTTGGCTTTGATCGGGATTGTAGCATTGCTATTTACATACGGGTATGGATCTAATAATGTGATATCCATACCGAGTGGTCGGATGACCAAATCCGGCATATCGGGGTAAGCAGAGTAATCTCCTATATCAAGTGCTGGGTCACCCAATAGACAAAAACGATCATCCCCGTGGGAAGAACAGACCAGGTGGTTGATCAACGCAGGTCCGATAATCCAGTTCTGTCGTTGCAAGATTGATGCCAATGGTTCCATCCAGATTGCACCACTGGCTACTGGTGTAGTGCAGCCAAAGAAAGCGACAGCGCCTCCTTCTGAATTCCAAAGCATACATTCAGCAAAGCATGTATCCCATCCCCACCACATCGGCATTGTGTCATTACCATATATTTTCCCTGCTAATGTGTCATAATAGGGATGGTCAAACTGAAACATTGCCGCATTACAACTATAGCTTAAAATCACATGTAAACTATCATGATTGGAAAGACTTTCTGCGCGCCAGGTTCCATAATTATAATTCCATCCGATGGGACCACTGTGGTCGTAGAAACTTGTTATTATTTGACCCATGTTCATCAATTTATGAACACTGTCGGCAAAAAGACTCTCGGGCGGTTGCGGCCAATTATCACGCCATCGGATCGGTAAAGTATCGTAACTTATGTTGTAAATATATGGTAGTGCATCATCAACAAACGTGTCCCAGTCCGCTGATATTTGTGCACTTCGGCGTCGCCAATCGCCCAATTTGGGATATTTTTCGTAATTTATTGTTTTTTGGGCAATCACAACTAATTCACCATATATATTACTGACCGGCCAGCGACCCAACATAATGTCTTCCCATGCATTGAGTGTATCAGCATCTATGTCGCGAAATACCGCTTCGTCAGCACCCAAATATGGTATATTTGCAATAGGTATATTGCTACCGCTATAGCAGGTTTCAATAGGTACATAGTCCCAATCGCCAATGAACAAACAGTATGCAAAGTGTCCATCGGTCATAGAAGGTGCCTGCCAGTTATTATAGGCATAGACCAAGAAGTCCCGGAGAGCCTTTGCTGAATCCGCAGATCCCTGATCAAGAAATTCATCGTACACATCAGTCATGCTTACAATCCCGACATCAAAGCCGTTATGAGCAACCCGCCATTGCGCAAATTCATTTATCCAGTATTGACAAAAATCATTCAACAGAAAATAATCATGGGATACGACAATATAGTCAGCAATATTATCTTCGGTTGACAGGGTATCATAATAGTGAACACTGGGTGGAGGATGAGGTCCTGGATCACGATCTACACCTGGATAATTTAGTAAAATATCCCGTCCCATTTGCTCAAAAGGACCTAATCCTTTATCATTAATAACGACAGAACCCGAATAAGAGATTTCAATATCTATCGAATTATATACATAATATAATTCTTGCGCCGGGTTGAATTGAAATGGATAAATATGGACTTCTATTACGCGTTGATCCCGCCAATATCCGATTGTTATGACTTCATAAAATTTATCAGGATACAGTGTATCATTGTTATAGAATAGCGTATCATAACAATATTCTTCACGATAACCCGAATTAGTTCCTGAATTATCGTCTTCGAAAATAAGTTTGGGAATCGGATACAGAGTAAAATCCTCGTATAAGGTGTAGTTATCATTTACATTCGCAGATAAAGTAAACTCGCATGAATCAGGGACGGCGATCAGAAGCCTGATAAAAGGTGTTTGAGGTTTTCCGGTTCTATTTTGATTGACATCGACTGGGTCTCCGGGTATTGTAACGCGCTTGAAATTGATGTTATCGATAAATGTGTCCGATTCATAAAATCCGTATGTATTAATGCTTAAAAGGATGCCCTCATTGTCAGACTTCAATAGGTGGATTTCAGGTTCATGGTTTAATTCATTACCACTCATTTGAATCCAATCACCTAATAGTACCGCAAGAAAAACAAAAAGAATAATTACAAATTTAGACATTTTTCCTCCTTAATAATGATTCAAACATCATCATGCATATTTCTATAATGGTTTGTTGCTTGTCGTTTACAGACTCTCTGATCCAACCCTGAATTACTAATAAACTCTTGCGAATAACAAACGAGATGAAAATACAGAAGGTATTTAGGCTTGAATCTCTTGTCTTGTCTTGTCTACGCAAGATCATATTGCTCTGAATCAACAACATTATTTCATCGACCTTCATAAAAAATTCTCTAGTTCCTCCTGCTGACATATTTTAGCACGAATTCATTTCTTGTCAAGGCAGTAATTGCATCTGCTTTGTATTGACCATCCTGCTATTTCGATTACAATGGAATATGGTCAAGGGTTATTTCACTTTTGTCCTGCACAGCCATCTGCCCTGGGTGATCAATCACGGTCGCTGGCCCCATGGCACAGACTGGCTCAATGAAGCCGCGGTCGAATGCTATTTACCGATACTGAATTATTTGAACCGGCTGGTCGATGAAGGTCATGAACCGGGGTTGATCATCGGCTTAACCCCGATACTGCAGGAACAGCTAAAATGCCCGGCTTTTCCGACTGAGATCAATTATTATTTTGATAATAAAATCGATGCGGCGCAAGAGGATATCAAGGAATTCGAACGCACCGGGCAGAAGCATTTTTTATCAACCGCAAAAATGTGGCTGGAATATTATCAGGCGATCAAAAATGATTTCAATGAACGGTATCATAAGGATATTGTAAATGCTTTTAAAAATCTTCAGCAACAAACTTCGGTTGAAATAATAACCTCGGCCGCAACCCATGGTTATTTACCGCTTTTGAAATTTGACCGTTCAGTCAATGCCCAGATCAAACTGGGGCAGTCGGTTTATCAGAAGAACTTTTCCCGGCCGGCTACGGGCATATGGCTGCCCGAATGCGCCTACCGTCCCGCCTATCAATGGAAAACACCGGTCGGCAATGATGAGAATTTATATCAGCGTAAATCGGTTGATGAAATTGTTAGCCAGAACGGACTTAAATATTTTATAATTGATTCACATTTGTTAAAGGGCGGCACGGCGATCGGCGTATATCTTGCGCGCTTCAAAGAATTACGGCGCCTCTGGCAGCAATTTAGAAAGGAATTCCATGAAATAAAACAGGATTTCATAAAAACACCTCATGATATTTATCTGGTGGCATCGAACCCGAACATAAATCCGGTTGCACTGTTCGTTCGAGATCCAACTACTGCCCTGCAGGTATGGAGCGGTGAATTAGGTTACCCGGGAGATGGCTGCTATCTTGATTTCCATAAAAAGAAATTCCCCGGTGGTTTACGCTATTGGCGGGTAACGAATCCAAAAATTGACCTAGCGCTTAAACAACCGTATGACCCTGAAGAAATTGAACGACGGGTAACCGAGCATGCACGGCACTTCGTGCAGCTTTTGCTTTCAATTTCACATCAATATTATAATGAAAACAAGAAACCGGCATTTATCTGTACGCCCTTTGATACCGAATTGTTCGGACACTGGTGGTTTGAAGGTCCCAGATGG
>MEUM01000150.1:0-7634 GCA_001771735.1 Caldifarciminota bacterium RBG_13_43_14
GAGCCACTGGCAATGTAATAATATTATCCATTCCGCGCGTGAATGCGGATCGCTCGGCGTGTACTTTTAAATGCACCCAACGGTCCTCGAATCGCTCCGAATCATTGGCGACCAGGCTAACCGACTGCCGGCTGAAATAACCGTTTGTTCCGGGCAGTATGCCGCATTTTACCAGCACCTGAAAGCCATTACATATACCGATAATAAGATTCCCTTTTTCAATAAATTCCATGAACTGATCATGAAGCTTGTATTTTATCTCATTGGCAAGGATCTTGCCGGCTGATATATCATCGCCATAAGTAAAACCACCGGGTAGGGCGATGATTTGATATTCACTAAAACTAATATTCGGCACATTATCAATATAAATTTCATCAATCCTGGCGCCGGCCTGTTCAAAGGCAAACCCGGTTTCAACATTGCAATTGGTGCCGGCGGCGCGGATTATCATTACCCGGAGCTTCATTTTTTTAGTGAAACATATATTGTGCGTTTGTCCAGCCGGAAATCAATTTTATTTTCCTTTGCCAGCCAACCCAAACCCATATAAAAAAGATTGACCGGCAGACCAGTTTTTCTCGCTAAACGGCTCAGGGGTGTTTCTTGGTTTTGTTCCAATGTTTGATAAATATCTCCGGCCGCCAATCCAATTCGGTCATGCATATCCACTCCTTACATTCTATTTATCTGGTATATTAAAATGCGTCTTACAGTTCGATCGCTTTACCGTCAGCCGCAGCTTCAATCGAAAGATCCTTGTGCTTTTCGACTAGTGCGTTAACGATATTATCAATGAAACTGTCGGTGCTGCCGTGATCATGATGGGTAAATAAAACTTTTTTAACTCCAGCATCCTGTGCTAGCTTTATAACCTGATTGAATGTTGAATGACCCCAACCAAGACGCTTCTCATAAATGTCGTCGGTGTACTGGGCATCATGAATAAAAAACTCCGAACCTTTGATAAATTTTACAAAATCCTTGTATTTGGTATTAGCATCTTTCGCCATTAATTCATTATCGGTCAAAAAACAAAAACTTCTACCGTTCTCGGTAAATTTCAAACCCAAAGTGAAATCTGGATGATTGTTCGCGATCGTATTAATTTGTACCCCGCCGATATTCATACCGTCGCTTAATACGTAAAAGCTGATATTAGCCGGCAATACCGAAACCTCGGCCGGGAAAAAAGGCCTGGTCATCTGATAAGAAAGAGCCTTCTTGATCGTCATTTTCCTTTTCGCGCCGTATAAACTGATTATTTTGCTTTTGAGAAAAATCGGCGCGAAAAACATGAATCCCTGGATATGATCCCAATGATAGTGCGTAAATAATACATTGATCTTTTCTTTCTTTGCTTCCAAAAGATGCATACCCAAACTCCGAATCCCGGTACCGGCATCGATTACAATCGGCTCACCGCTTGCGCTTTCGATATAAAGACAGGTTGTATTACCGCCGTATTTGTAGGCATCCTTGTTGGCAACCGCGATCGACCCGCGCGTACCGTAGAATTTTATTTTCATTTGGCTGTTTCCTTAGATTTTGCGGTCATTCGGCAATTACCGTCAAATATCACGCCCTGTTGAACAATCAACGCCTTGCAGGTAATATCGCCGAGTATATGAGCGCCACTCTGTAATTCTAATAGTTCCTGAACATTAACATTGCCCTCTATATTACCGCCAATGATTGCGGATTTACAGGTTATATTGCCTTTAATATTGCAGGTTCGTCCGAGAATTACCGCATCTTTAACCGTAATATTGCCTTTGACTGAGCCATCGATTTTAGTTGAACCGTCTACCTTTATATCGCCTTCAATTACCGTATCCTTGCCAATAACGCTGTCGATTTTGCTCTCAGTCGCCATTCATTCCTCCTTTGTAACAATCTTTAGAAAAATAGTATAATTATTTATAAACTTCTGTCAACAAGAATATTAGAGAGTTCTGAAAAACCCTCTTTCCGTCGCCCTGAATTAAGTTCTGCCTCTCAATTTCAAAGATGCTGAAATAATCCGTGAAAATAGGGTCAGGACATGATTCAGCATGACAACGTGCCTATTCTGACTTTTTTAAAAACCTCGATACAAAATAGCGCCAACGGGATTTGAACCCGTGATCTTCGCCTTGAGAGGGCGACGTCCTAGGCCGGTCTAGACGATGGCGCCATAATTCTGGGTATTATAGATATTATATCAGATATGTCAACCCCGCACCCAGCACCTTGTTTCGCGAACGCTAATCCAACAATCGACAAGCAATTTGTGTAGGACCCAGAAAAAGTTCCAGAAATGGCGGAAACCTTTTGAAGAACAAGGTGCGGGGTTTACAACTCCTTCTTTTTCCGTATAATTTCCTGCATGCTGCTTTCAATCATAATGCCGGTGTATAATGAAATCAATAATATCGAGCACATCATCAATGCAATAAAATCTGTCGATATTTCAAAGGAAATCATCGTGGTCGATGATTTTTCAAAGGACGGCACCCGCGATATTTTAAAAAAGATCAATGGAATCACACTCGTCCTGCATGATCGCAATTCCGGCAAAGGCGCAGCGATTCGATCCGGCCTTAACCGGGTCACCGGTGATTATGTTCTGATACAGGACGCTGACTTAGAATACTCGCCGCATGAATATTATAAATTACTCGAGCCGGCAAAAAGTATGAATGCCCAGGTCGTATACGGTTCAAGAATGCTGGGCAAGGGTGTTTTCATGAAAAGAAGCTATTATGCAAACCGTTTTTTAACTTTCTTGTTCAATATTCTCTATAATGACCGCATCACTGATATGGAAACCTGTTATAAGCTTATCCGGTCCGATATCATGCGCGGCTTAAACCTGATATCATCACGCTTTGAGATCGAACCGGAAATAACCTGTAAGCTATCAAAAAGAAAAATCCGTATTATCGAGGTGCCGATCAGTTATCAGGGACGCCGCCAGGGCAAAAAGATCGGACCCGGAGATGGCATTCAGGCGGTATGGAATTTATTAAAATGGAAATTCAAGAGATGAAAGTGCTTTTTATCACTACTGCCTATAAACGTCATAAAAAAGATATTATCACTCCCTGGATGGTCGAATTGATACAACGGCTGCGCTCAAAGAAAATCGATGTTCATGTTTTTACCTCTTCATATCGGGGCATGCAAAACCAGGTGATCGACGGCGTGCCGGTCATACGCTTCAGATATTTCTTTAAAAAATACGAGCGCCTGACCCACGAGGAAAATGCGGTCGACCGTTTGGGACGGGGGCCGCTGAATTTATTATTAAGTTTTTTTTATATTATATACGGCTCTATCGCGATATACCGCTTGACCCGGGCAAAAAAATACGATATTGCTCATGTAAACTGGCCATTCCCGCATATAATATTCGGGATAATTGCCAAGTATTTTGGCCGGACAAAATTATTCACCACTTTTTACGGACTTGAGATACGATGGCTTAAGAAAAAATTTAAATTTTTATTAAAACCCTTTGCGTGGTTAATAAATCACGCCGATATTATTAGTGCGATATCAAATCACACTGCCCGGGAACTAAAAAATGTGACTGAGCGGGCAATCCCGATAATACCCTTCAGCACGCCGATCAATGAGAAATCGGGTATCGTATCGGATCAGAATATTATTCTCTTTGTCGGGCGTTCGGTCGAGCGCAAGGGCGTTGATTGTTTGATCAAGGCATTTGGTCAGATCAAAGATCAGATCCCGCATCGTCTAATCATTGTCGGTGACGGGCCCGAGCGCCGGAATTGGGAAGCGATGGCAAAAAACATTGACCAGAGCGGGCGCATACAATTTACTGGCTGGGTGTCAAATGAGGAATTAAGTGAATTCTACCGCACCTGCAGTTTCTTTGTTCTACCCGCAGTCTATGATAAGCATGGCGATACCGAAGGGTTGGGGGTGGTTTTGATCGAAGCCATGTCATATTCGAAACCAGTGATCGCATCCAGTGCCGGTGGCATCACTGATGTCGTAAGCGACGGTCAAAATGGCATACTGGTTGAGCCGGGCGATAAGAACGCATTGAGCCGGGCAATGCTTAAAATGATCAATGATGCATCAATGCGCATAAAAATGGGGCAGAACGCCAAGAAGATCATTGACGAGAAGTTTAATTGGGATAAAATTGTCAACGATCTGATAAAATTCTATGAACGAATTAAACGACAATAATCAAACCAGTCATCGATCGATTATCGAGGCCCTGCTGATCGCTATTGATACGCCGCTGTCAATGGCCAAAATTATGGAGATCACAAATTTACCCGAAGAAAATATCAGAAAACTAATCGATGAACTTAACCTTGAATACAGGGATTCGAACCGGTCATTTGAAATCAAGGAAATTGCCGGAGGATTTCAGATTTATACATTGCCCGAATACGCTTTATGGGTAGGAGCGCTTCATGACCGGAAAAGCAAATTATCCAGGGCGGCGCTGGAAACGCTTGCAATCATTGCTTATCATCAGCCGATAACCAGAGCCGAGATCGAAAAAGTCAGGGGTGTTGATTCAACCTATATGCTTGAAATACTGCTTCAGAAAAGTTTGATCAAAACCTGCGGTCGATTGCCAATACCGGGGCGTCCGATCAAATATGGGACGACCCGTGAATTTTTAAGATATTTCGGCATCAAGGATCTGAGCGAGATGCCGCGTGAAGAGGATTTTGCGGTGAATATTGAAACCGCAGCTGATGATATGGCGCTCCCAACAACCGAACCCGGGATAAGCGCTGAGCCGACCGAGGAAAAAATCCCTGAGCCTCAGACTGCCGATGAAAATGGTAAAGATCTCGATGATATGGATTTTGATGAACAAGGCATTGATCGCGATCAAGAAAAAAAAGAAGAGATCGATGAGGATACAGATCTTGATGACGATGATTTTGAAAACATATGATTACCCCGTATATTTAAAAATTTACGGGGCAGGCAGTGATGCAAAGATGATTACAGTGATTTCAAGATTTTAAGATTCTTTTGTAAGATAAATGGATATCAAAGAAGAAATAAAGGAATTTTTACGGACATTTAGAGTAAAACTGATCGGCTTTGGGCGAGTCCCGGACATTGAGCAGCTGGAGATCGATGTCAAATTGCCATCAGTTATATCGTTCGGCTTTCGCGTCTCTTCGTCCGTTCTGGCAACAATAAAGGATCACCCAACCCTGCTGTACAAACATCATTACAAAACTATCAACTGGTTGCTGGATCAGACATCATACCGACTTGCGCAATTCATCGAAGATAAAGGCAGCATTGCCATCGCGATCCCCGCATCTCAACTTGTTAACTGGGAAAGTCATAAAGGCCACATATCTCATAAAGCCCTGGCCAAAGCAGCCGGACTTGGACACATTGGCCGATCCGGACTCCTGATAAATCGTGAATATGGAGCGCAAATAAGGTATTCATCGGTATTGACCGATATTGAATTTGAACCGGCTGATACCGATAACTCGGAATGCGGCGCCTGTCAAAAATGCATCAATGCTTGCCCAGGTCATGCGATCAGCATCGAGGGCGTTGATTGGGAAAAATGTTATCAGAAATTGAATGAATTTGGGAGCATTCGCGGCATCGGTCAGCACATCTGCGGCATTTGCGTTAGAGTCTGCGATGGCCGAGATTAAACCGGTCGCCGAAGTTGTGCCGATAATCGGCTTTCTTTTCACTGAAGACATTGAACCGGATTACGTCAACGGGGAACTGAGCGCTCGCTGCGGAAGATCAATAATGCATTCTCAGAAAATACCATTCACCCACACTGATTACTATAGCAAAGAAATGGCCGCGGTCATATTCAGGCAATGGCATGCTTACGAAAAAAAAATATTGCCGGGTGAATTAGCAGAAATAAAAACATTTACCAATTTAGTCGAAAAGAAATATCTGAATGAAAATAAAGGCCGCATGATCAATATCGACCCGGGATATATTTCGCTGAGCAATCTTGTACTTGCCTCGACCAAAAATTACTCGCATCGCATATATCTTGATCTGGGTATTTATGCCGAAATAACATTGATCTTCAAGCATGAACATTTCATGCCGCTGGAATGGACCTACCCGGATTACAAAGAACCGGCTGCGATCGAATTCTTTGAAAAAGTGAGGAAAAATTTTAAAGAAAAAAGATTCTTAGATTCTTTAGTCTTTCTGGTCAATCTGGTTTATTTAGTTATTGGAATTTGGTCTTAATTCACCTCCTCACCTTTATCCTCTCCCCCTTGTAGGGGGAGAGGGATGGGGTGAGGGGGAAAGTGAGGAGAAATGTACGAACTGTCGGTTGAAGGCAATTTCTCGGCGGCTCATCAGGTCAAAGGATATTCTGGTGACTGCGCTGATATTCACGGACATACTTACCGGATAGAAGTAAGGATCAGGATAAAGAAATTGGATAAACTTGGGATGTCGATGGATTTTCGTAAAGTCAAGAAAGCATTAGAAAGCATCTTAATCAAACTTGATCACAAAAATCTCAATAAATTACCCTATTTTAAAAAGTACAATGCCACGGCTGAATACATAGCCAAATATATTTTCAATGAAATACGGAAAAAGATCAAAATGATATATTCGGTGTCGGTATGGGAAGGTCATAATAATAAGATCACTTATTATGAAGAAGCCAAATAGTATAATATTATTGTCTGGCGGGCTTGATTCCACGGTCAGCGCGGCCATCGCGACGCGCAAAACCAAACCGCTCTTCGCGCTTACGTTTGATTACGGTCAGCGAGCCGCGATCATGGAAATAAAAGCATCACGTAAAATATGCCAGATCTTGAAGATAAAACATAAAATTATCAGTTTGCCTTTTTTTAAAGACTTTAAGGGATTACGCATGTGCAATGCCGGAAAAAAGTTAAAACCAGCACATTTTAGAACCCTGGATCAGGTGTGGATACCCAATCGGAACGGTTTATTCATTAATATTGCCGCCTGTTATGCTGAACATTATAATGCCTCGTTTATCGTTACTGGATTTAATCGGGAAGAGGCAATGGAATTTCCCGACAACTCGATCCGGTACATCGCCGCGGTCAATCATTCATTATTTTATAGTACCCGGAATCGGGTCAAGGTGATCAGTTTTGTCGCCGACTATTCAAAATCCCAAATCTATCGTATCGGGATCAAATACCGGGCGCCGTTAAAACTGATTTATTCATGCTATCTGGGCGGCAAAGAAACGTGCGGTCAATGCGCGTCCTGCCGCCGGTTATTGAATGCGTCGAGTGGACTTGAAAAATAATGTATTTACTGATTTCAATTAACAATTATCCTAACCCCCTCACCCCACCCCTCTCCCCCTATAAGGGGGAGAGGATAAAGGCGAGGGGGTGAATAAAAGGGGGATTTTTATTCATATTATGACTGAAATCATACGTAAAAAACGCGACGGAAATAAATTATCCAAAAAAGAAATCGAAACGATCGTTTTTGATTATACTCAAGACAAGATCCCGGATTATCAGTTTGCCGCCTTCCTGATGGCGGTGTATTATCAAGGTCTTAATTTCCAGGAAACCACGGATCTAATGCAGGCGATGATGCATTCCGGCCGGGTAATGGATCTGTCCGCGATCCGATTGCCG
>MEUM01000150.1:7668-9972 GCA_001771735.1 Caldifarciminota bacterium RBG_13_43_14
ACAAGATCTCGCTCATTCTTGCGCCTCTGGTTGCGGCCTGCGGTGTATGCGTGCCCATGATCTCGGGTCGCGGTCTGGGCCATACTGGCGGGACTCTGGATAAACTAGAATCAATACCGGGATTTAATACCCGGCTGTCAAGCCAGCGATGCCTCGCCCAATTGAAAAAGATCGGCGTCGCCATAATCGGACAGACCGCTGAGATCGCGCCGGCCGATCGCAAGATCTATGCCCTGCGCGATGTCACGGCAACGGTCGATTCCATCCCGCTCATTGCGGCCAGCATTATGTCCAAAAAGCTCGCTGAGGATTTGGATGGTCTATTGCTTGATGTGAAATTCGGCAGCGGCGCATTCATGACCGACATCAAGAAAGCTAAGAATCTCGCGCAAACCATGATACAGATCGGCAAGCGCAGCGGCATCAAAGTGATTGCCGTGCTTACCGACATGAACAATCCACTGGGTGAATATGTCGGAAATGCACTGGAAGTCATAGAATCGATCGAAACGCTTAAAGGCAATGGTCCGGATGACGTCATGACCGTCACTTTATTATTGGCCGAACAAATGCTGAAAATGGCGAAGATCAAAGGCGGCCGGAATCTGCTTTTACAAAAGATCAAGAACCGAGAAGCGCTGTCAAAATTCAGGCAGATCATCGAATATCAGGGCGGTAATGCAAAGATCATAGAAGATTATTCCTTGTTGCCTTCGGCAAAGCATCATTTCCCGACCAAGGCTTTGAACAAAGGCTATATTCATAGTATCAACAATTATCAGATCGGCACGCTGTTGATCGAATTGGGTGGCGGTCGAAAGAAAAAAGAGGATGTGATCGATCCTACCGGCGGGTTCCGTATTCATAAAAAGATCGGTGACCGGGTCAATAAAAACGAAATAATCGCCCAGATCTATTCCGACGATAAAACCAAAGCGCTCGGGATTGCGGATGAATTGGCGGCATGCTATACGATCAAAAATCAATTCTGCGCAAGGAAAAAACTGATTAAAGAGATTTTAGAGTAAAATAAACTACCGCCTCTCCTTTCTCCTCTCCCCCTTAAGGGAGAGAGGGCAGGGTACCGATCGGGTCTTTTGGCGGTTATCTGCGCACCCTGGCCTTAGCGCCGAGCAATGAGAATATCCTGTACACTATTTCCCAGCAAAACCCGGCTCGTTTTTTCATGTCGACTGATCAAGGGAATACCTGGTCATATAAATCCACGATCCCTAATATTATCTATTCTTTGGCGGTCGATCCGGAAAATCCGGATAATATTTATGCGGGCAGCTTCGGAAATGTCTACAGAACCTCCGATGCCGGAAATAACTGGAAGGCCTGTTCAATACCCTGCCATCATATGCCCAGAGCATAAATAGCCTGGCAATACATCCGACCAATAACAATATTCTGTATGCTGGTACTAGTTACATCGGGATATTCCGATCAACCGATGCAGGTTTTAGCTGGCGCACTTACAGCGGTGGACTGGAAGACGCTCACATAACTTCAATGGCGATCAACCCGGATAATTATATATTTGCTGGCACTTATTGCGCAGGTTTATATCGCTCAAATATTCAGGTCCCGATCGCCGAAAGGACGATCAGCAATAAAGATTGCTGGGCAATGATCAATATGCCAAATCCGGTCAGAAAAAATTCATTGATCATGGTAAAACTATCGAGCGGCGATAATGTTAATTTAAGGATCTATGACCGTCAGGGTCGCCTGGTCAAAGAACTCGCCCAGAACCTGTCCCGGGGTGATCATGGAATTATTTTCAATGGCCTTGATGATCGGGGAATGTCGATGAGCACTGGCATATATTTCCTGCAGGCGTCCAGCAAAACAAAATCACTGTATCAGAAATTCGTATACCTTCAATAGTCATCCATATTTTTATTAATCTTCCCGTCTTACGTCTCGGTTGTCATTGCGAGCCCGCAGGGCGCGGCAATCTCATCGTTGTCATCGCGAGTACCGAGATTGTCGAGCTACGCGGCGATCTATGAGATTGCTTCGTCTCCTTCGATATACTCAGGATCCTCGCAATGACATTTGCAAATACCCGTCTGAATCCGTCTTGCTACCCTGTGTAATCTTTGTTTGATGTATTAATCAGTGAAATCTGTGTGTTCTGTGTAATCTGTGTTACCCGAACTTTCCGCTAATATAACCGAGTGTTTTTTCGTCATCCGGGTTCGTAAAAACCTTTTTGGCGATATCAAACTCGATCAATTCGCCCAAAAGCATGAATCCGACTTCATCGGCAATCCGGGCAGCCTGCTGCATATTATG
>MEUM01000151.1:0-3588 GCA_001771735.1 Caldifarciminota bacterium RBG_13_43_14
CAGGATATTTTGGGATATTGAAATAGAGAAAAAGAATCGTATTTATTTACTTTTCATCGTTTTGCTTATCATCTATTTCACGCCGGTTTATTTAGCCTGGTCGGTTATTAAAATGTTCTATCATCTGAGAACATATGAACATACACCACGGTCTGATTTTTACTGGTTTGGAATAGATACAGTGATCGTCTTGATCCTTGCCGTGGGTTTAACTGTATTGCACTGGTATTTATCGAATCGCAATGTTGTGAACCGAGTAATTAGACTACTAAGCGCCAGGATTCCGGATAGGGCGGATCATTATCATATTGTTTTTGCAAATATCGTAGATGAGATTGCCGCCGCAGCTGGCGGTATACAAGTTGAACCGTATGTGATACCGACTGGAGCTCTGAATGCCTTTGCAATATCCGATATACAAGGTCGTAATGTAATTGGTGTTACCGAGGGGCTGTTATCACGATTGCAGCGGGCTGAATTACAGTCGGTCGTAGCTCATGAGATCGCCCATATTGCGTCTAATGATTGCCTGTTAACGACGATCACCTGTGCTTTATTCAATATTCATAGTGAAGCCTTGAAACAAATCAATGCTTCAGCACAAAAGAGAGAGATCAGATACAACCCGCTTACCGGCGAGGACATGCCTTCATCGGCAGCGGCGGTTACTTTGATGACCCTGCCAGTATTATTTTTTGTTTTTATTACCGATTCACTGGCATTATTATTGAATATGTTCATCAATCGGGAAAAAGAATATCGCGCTGATGCGGCGGCGGTTCGATATTCCCGCGATCCTTTATCCCTGGCCCGCGCTTTATTCAAGATTAGTACGCATTGGCGCGGTGCTGGTTACAGTGGTGAGAACCTGGCGCCGATATTCATTCTTAATCCTCAGTACCGCCGGCTCGAAGAACAGGAAAATATCATCGCAACTCTATTTTCAACCCATCCTCCAGTGATACGTAGATTACAGATATTATCAAATATGGGTCACACTGAGCTGGAGGAATTATTCTCACTGATCGGATGTTCAAAAGGTCCCAAAAGCGAGAATGAAATCATTTATCCGGAATTCAAATTTTTCGCAGAAAAGGCGGGTAAATGGGCAGGCCCATTCACGGTTATGCAGCTTCAAAGCCTTGATTATCTCGAGCCGGACACAAAACTTAAGCCAGCCGATGCCGATAATACTATTCTGGCGGGTGAGTTAGCGGCATTGAGTTATTATTTTGAAAAAAGAGAAGAACCCGCCCGGAAGATCCGCTGGCTATGTCCTGATTGCCGGCAATGGTTGATAGTCTATGAATACGAAGGTTTACAAATACTGTATTGTCCGTTCTGTCATGGCGTCTTGGTGAGTACTGCTAAACTGCCCCGGATAATTGTTCGTAAAGAAAAGGGTTTTACGCAGGCAGTACAGCGCTATGCCAGACTATTGATTGAGCAGGCAAAGGCGAAACAGCCTGGTTTTAAGATATTGATCAATACCTTGCATCCGCGCCATTGCCCAAGATGCGGCAAGCTAATGATCCATCGTTTCTACAGTTATGCATATCATATTGAAATTGATGAGTGTCGATCATGCCAGGTCATATGGTTCGATCAGGATGAACTCGAGATCCTGCAATGTTTGATCGAACTGGGTGAATGACCCGAAGGATCTCTGTTTCAGCCGGCAGCACCAGGATTTTATTGATTATCGATAACTCTCAAACAGTTGTCCCCATTCAGTTTTCAACATTTTTCTTACCCGGGTACGTCCGAAGATTGGATACCAGAAAAAATCATGATAAGCCCGCGAGGCGAGGAAAGACCAGGGAACAATCGGTGATCGCAATAAGATATTCTCCAGCGGTTTGAGAAATCCCCAATATATAGCTTTCTGTCCCCGTGAAGCAAAGGTATCTTTGACCCGGAAATTAAAATTAACCTTGCTTATATCTTCACCAATAATATTGATCTTGCGTGGATCGGCGTTCCCCAACTTATGTTCATTTGCGAGATATAGGAATTTGATCGCGAGTGGATCAAATCCCATCATTTTTGCCGCGATCGCATCGATCGCGACTGAATCGGCACTGGCGATCAAGTAGTTTTTGATCAGCGGCTCCATGATCCTCGGACCGGCGCCATTGCCGGCAATTGTTCCGTCGGTCAAACAGAAAACCCCAGGATGTATTTCCTTTTGTACCTGCAGGAGATCAACAAGCGTTTCATGGATCATGCGATGAGTCCAGTGACGATTATCATTCAGCAAACCGCCAAAGGCGTTTTTCATTGCACCGGTGATGGTAGTAAAGACATGGGTTTTCATGGTCGGTAAATGGAAGGCGTTTTTACCGATGAAAAGCTTAGGTATTTGAATACCGTCTTTATAGATCTGATCGAGAACGAGCATTTTGTTTTTCGGACGATAATTGATCCATTCCACTTCAGGTTCGTACAGGTAAATAAATTTTAAATGATTTTTGCGTATAACCGTATCAAGATGATTATTCTCGGCACCTTTTTTTGGATTTATCACCACGGTTCGGTTCTGAGCCGGTATTAATCTCCGAAAATTACAACGTGATAGAGTTTTTATCACACCGTCAAGTTGCCACGGTGTAGTAGAACAAGCCGGGTAGTAAAAATGCCAGGAAATATTGATTTTGAGTATTGTTGGGATGCTTGCTTCAAGGTGTTTGTTGACTTCAGCGAGTTCCAGAAGTCGATCGATATCATCGATTACGGTAGCGGCTGAGGTCTTTAGAACCGCAACTTTACTATTCATTTAGGTCGCCGTGGCTTACAGATGATCTCTCGGATCTCAAAGGCGAAGAAATCCTTACCGTGCCTGGGTAAACAGATTATTGCCGTATCAGCGCCGGTTCCAGTACCACCGATCGAAACGATTTCCTGTTCGTGAGGGATGAGACCGGCATCGGCCGCCATGATCGCTATTTCAACTGCGACCTTTAAGCCCTGTCCAAAGATCCGCAGGGTATTCGCAATCAGCTCATCGATTTCCAGCCCACCGTATTTTATACGTACCGCTCGACCGATCGTGCCAAAAAAATGCGTCCCGGTATATACAACGACACCCTGATTGGTCAACCAGTCACGGGTCTTCTTACTGAGCTCGCATTGTCCTGGTTTATAGAAACCGGCTTGATGGGTGACCGCAATGATATTGCTTTTTGGAGCTTTCTGTAATAATTTTTTAGCTGTATAGCCACTACAGGTCGCAATAACAAAATGTTTGATCCCCAGTTCATTTGCCCGTCCAAGCGCATGGGTCAATGTTCGAACCGTGTTAGTCCGTCCAGTTTTTTCCCAGTAATAGATCGATCCTTTCATGAATACCTCCTGAATAACCAATTCACGCACTTGCTCATCATATAGTATATTATAATCCTTGTTCGTATGACGTCAATCGGGAAAAGACCGTAGTGCTTGTCCGCCTCAGGAGGGCGTAGCGCGGGAAAGAATGAAAAGGTGCAGAGGTTATTTACATACTAAGGCGGGCAAGCCCTTCCGGGTTCGAGTTTTTCATCGCGGCTGGAAAGCCGCTCCCACAAATAATAAATGACCTAATGAATAATG
>MEUM01000151.1:3611-11583 GCA_001771735.1 Caldifarciminota bacterium RBG_13_43_14
TGCAGACCTTTAGGTCTGCTCTGCAAGGCTAAAGCCTTGCGCTACATTTTTATTATTTTTTTACTAATTATTGTTTGGAATTTGGTTTTTGGTGTTTGTAATTAATTAGCAGGCTATTGACGAAAGTATTATTTTATATTATACTGGATGTTATGAAAATCGATAAATCGCTGATCAATACTCTACGCGAGGACCCCAAGGAAGCTGAGAGCAGAAGCCATCGCATACTTTTACGCGGCGGATTTATCAAACAGCTGGCTTCTGGTGTTCATACCTATTTACCTTTGGGTTGGCGTGTGATCCTGCGAATATCGAATATCATACGCGAAGAACTTGATCGTATCGGGGGGCAGGAAATGTTGATGCCGGCAATTGCCCCAAAAGAAATATGGCAGGAATCGGGTCGATGGGATGAATATGGTGACGATATGTTCAGGCTGAAAGACCGGAAGGGAAGGGACTATTGCCTATGTCCTACTCATGAAGAGATTGTTGCGGATATTGCCAGAACCACGGTAAGGTCTTACCGGGATCTACCTCAGATCTGGTATCAAATCCAAACTAAGTTCCGCGATGAACTGAGACCTCGCTTTGGAGTAATAAGATCCCGGCAGTTCATAATGAAAGATTCATACAGTCTTGATCAGGACCCGGCTGGTCTTGATCATAGTTTTGAACTGCATCGTCAGGCATATACCAGGATCTTCAAGCGGTGTGGTCTTGATTTTGAGGTTGTGAATGCGTCGGGTGGATTGATGGGTGCGGGTGAATCAAAAGAGTTCATCGCGATCGTGGATATCGGTGAGGCTCAGGTCGTCAGCTGCAATAAATGTGATTATCGCGCTAATATTGAAGCGGCAGTTGGTGTTGGTGTGACCGAGTTATTCAATGATGAAGCGCTTGCCGAGGTGCACACCCCGGGTAAAAAAACCGTGATCGAAGTAAGCGATTTTCTTAAAGTATCAAGAAAAAATTTGATCAAGAGCATTTTTTTCACTGCCCCGGATAAAAAGTCAATATTGATATTATTGCGGGGCGATTATGATATCAATGAAAATATTATTAAAAATATATTTGGTTTTTCCTATCGAGCGGCCTCGTCCGAGGAAATAATCAGATTTTTTGGCGCCGAGCCTGGATATATAGGACCCTACGGCAAGGAAGGATTTGATATTCACGCCGACGACCTGTTAAAAGGTACAAAAGGCATGATAACCGGTGCTAATAAGAATGAATATCATATAAAAGGATTGAATATCGATCGTGATATTAAGGTCAATAAATATCTGAATCTACGGTATGTTAAACAAGCTGACCATTGTCCCAATTGCGATGGTGAACTAAATATTAAAAACGGTCTTGAACTTGGGCATATTTTTAAGCTCGGTACGAAATACTCGATCTCCCTGAACGCTGCTTTTTTGGATGAGTACGGTGAGCGAAAGCCGATCGTAATGGGCAGTTATGGCATCGGGCTCGAACGCATCATGGCCTGTGCTTGCGAACAAAAAGGTGATGATAAAGGTACCGCGTGGCCGGTTTCGATCGCACCTTATGAGCTTTATTTGCTGGTCTTGAATCCGTCTGAAAATGATGTTAAAGAACTGGCCGATAAATGGAACGCTGAGCTTATCGCCAATCAATTCAGGGTGTTGCTTGATGACCGTGATATCTCGGCTGGCATAAAATTCAATGATTCGGAACTACTCGGGATTCCAATACGGTTGATAGTAAGTCCGAAGGCGGTCAAACAGGGACGTTTTGAGGTTCTGACCCGTGAATCCGGAGAGCTTCTTGAGATCGAGCGAAATGATGTGATAAAAAAATGTTGTCAGATTAGAGAAGAACTTTATCGGAAGTTAAATGAATAATATAAATATTGACAAAATAAATTCTATTGTACAGGAGCAGATCGATTCAGCTGGATTTCGTTTATACGACGTTATTTTCAATAATGTTACGCGTATCTTGCAGGTCTATATCGATCACCCGGAGTGTCGCGTTACGATCGATGATTGTCAGCGAATCAGTAATGCGATCGGTGATGAACTTGATGATGAAGAGAACGGATTGGGAAAATATACACTTGAAGTTTCTTCACCCGGAATCCATCGACCATTACGTCGTCCTAAGCACTTTCAGTGGGCAGTTGGTAAACTTGTGGAAATAGACATGGGTAAGGATCGGATAAAAGGTTTTATCAGAAATGCCGATGATGAGAAGATCTTGATCGCCACTGAAGACGGTGAAAGCGTGATCGGGTATAATAAAATTACAAAAGCCAGAATTGCTGAGGAGATTGATTATGGCAAAAGAAGATAGTATGATAATCGAACACATAAAATCAATTGCCCGGGCACGGGGCGTGAAATTTGATTATGTTATTGAGTCTTTAGCTGAGGCGATTAAAAGCGGTGTCAAACGTAAATACGGGAAGACGGTGGAATCGGAAGTAGTGGTTAATAAATCAACTGGTGAAATAAAGATCTATATTGTTAAAAAAATAGTCGATGCCGTAACCGATCCGGGACGGGAGATAACCTTAGATGAAGCTCGAGAAAAAAATCCTGATCTTGAGATCGGTGATGATTATCGAATACTGACCGATCTCGTCGAGCTTGGAAGAACCGCAATCGAATCGATAAAACAGACCCTTACCCAGCGGGTTGGTGAAGCCGAACGTAATCGGATCCTGACTGAATATGAGAAGAAGATTGGAGAAATAGTTAAAGGTATTGTTAAAGTGGTAAGTCGTAATGAAGTACTGGTCGATCTCGGACCGGTTGAGGCAACGATCCCGGCCCATGGCATTATGAAAACCGAACACTATCGACTTGATGCTCCGCTCCGGGCGGTTGTTGCAAGCGTAGACCGTGCTCAATGGGGTCCCCGCATCATTCTTTCACGAACCGATCCACGTTTCCTCGAGCGATTGTTTTTTTATGAGATCCCTGAACTCAAGGATGGAATGATTCAGGTTATAAAGATCGTCCGCGAACCGGGGATCAGAGCAAAAGTCGCTGTCCAGGCATTGGATCTCAAGATCGATCCGATCGGTGCTTGTGTTGGATATCGTGGCAGTCGAATTCAATCGATCGTCAAAGAGCTGTCCGGTGAGCGTATCGATGTCATTCAATGGTCAAAAGACAGAAATCTACAAGTATCGAGAAGTCTTTCCCCGGCAAAAATAAAATCAGTTATTCAGATCGACGAAAACCACGTGATCGCAGTAGTAACCAATGAGGATTATTCAAAGGCGATCGGAAAAAACGGTGTAAATGTTGATTTAGCCTCAAAGCTCTGCAATGTAGAGATCGAGATCAAAAAAGAAGAAGAATGGGAAAAAGAGCTTGAAGAAAAGAAACTTGCTGAATTAAAGATCGAGGGCATAAAGGGTATTAGCGCAAAAATGAAGAAAATAATGATCGCTAAAGGTTATTCCAATGTTTTAAGTATTCTTAAAGCACCGGCCGAGGAATTGAAATTCCTTTTAAAACTGGATGATGATGAAATAAATAAAATCAAGGGTGTTCTTGAACCTTTAAGAACCCCGAAGGAAAACGAGGATGGCGGAAAAGAAAGTTCATAGAGTCGCCAAGTATCTTGGGCTATCAAGCGATGCCTTAATCAAGCTGCTTGAAGAACTTGGTATTCATGCCAAAGGTCATATGTCGACCCTTGCCGATGAAGAAATAAAAAAAGTGAAATCCAAAATATCCGAAGAAAAAAAACGGGTTAAGAAAGAGTTCACCCGTCGCTATACAAAACCCAAAATAAAAGAAAAAAAGAAAAAGATTGACAAAGAAGCGATCCGCGAAACCGTTAAATCGACCTTGGCTAAACTCGAAAAAAAGGAACCCAAAAAGCATTATCGGCGAGAAGCTCCGGTAAAGATCGAAACACAACCAGACGAGAAAATCGTTGAAATTGTCGAATTCATGTCGGTCGCCGAACTTGCCCAGGCTTTGAAATTACCTGCTGGTGAAGTGATAAAAAAATGTATGGATATGGGGTTAATGGCCAGCTTGAATCAACGGCTTGATCTTGATACGATAACCGTACTTTGCGATGAGTTCAGCTATAATGTTAAGGTCATATCAGCCGAGGACCAGATCACGAGTACAGCAGCTGCTGAAAAGAGCGAACGGCCGCCGGTGGTGACAGTGATGGGGCACGTAGATCATGGCAAGACGACCCTGCTGGATGCGATCACAAAACTTAAAATTGCTGAAGCTGAATATGGTCGTATCACCCAGCGTATGGCTGCATACCAGGTTACCTATCATGGGAAGGCTATTACTTTTCTTGATACGCCGGGTCATGAGGCTTTTACGGCAATGCGGGCTCGCGGCGCGCAGGTCACTGATATCGTCGTTTTGGTGGTTGCCGCTGATGATGGTGTTATGCCACAAACAGTTGAGGCGATCGATCATGCCTTAGCGGCTAGCCTTCCAATAATTGTGTGTGTAAATAAGATCGATCTGCCTGATGCAAATCCTAATCGGGTTAAAACTGAATTGGCAAAAGCAAACGTGGTCGTTGAAGATTTTGGTGGAAAGTCGATCTGTGTTGAAACCTCGGCCTTAAAAGGAAAAGGCATTTCTGACATTCTTGATGCGATCCTGGTGAAGGCTGAAGAGCTTCAGCTGAGCGCTCCGGTCGAGAGCCTGGCAAAAGGTGTGGTAATCGAAGCCCGTCTTGACCGAGGAAAAGGCAATATTGCTACCGTCTTAGTCCAGGAAGGCTCTTTGCATAAAGGCGATCCTTTTGTATGTGGAGCTCATTTTGGCCGGGTTCGTGAATTACTCAACGAAAATATGCAGCGGATCGAGAAAGCATTTCCATCAACACCGGCATTAGTTGTTGGTTTCAGTGGATTACCTCAGGCTGGTGAGGTCTTTCTAGCTACTGATAATGAGCGACGGGCAAGGGAATTAGCTTATCAACGCGAGTTAATGGAACGCAACCGTAAACTAACGGCAAAGTCAAAATTAACACTGCTTGATCTCCAAGAAAAAATCAAGACCGGTGAGAGTAAGGAATTAAGGCTCGTGATCAAGGCTGATTCAGCCGGTTCAGTTGAAGCCCTTGATGAAAAATTGAATGAACAGAGCATGGATGATGTTGTTATCAAAGTTGTCCATAAGGGCGTAGGGAAGATCAATGTATCAGATATTCTGCTTGCCGAGGTTACCGGTTCGATTTGTGTGGGATTTCATGTCGGTCCCGATGCTAATGGTCTGGATGCAGCTGAACGTGAGGGAGTTGAGATCAGAACCTATCGATTGATCTATGAGGCCCTGGATGATCTTCGTTCGGCGATGCTTGGTATGCTCGAACCAAAACTACAGGAGATCCTGATCGGTGAGGCCGAGGTCCGCGATATCTTTAAATTGCCGAAATCCGTTATTGCGCTCGGATGTTATTTAAAAGATGGAAAAATCATCAGGAACGCAGTTGCCCATCTTGTTCGTGACGGTAAAGAAATACTAACGACTAAGATTATATCGCTAAAACGTTTTAAAGATGATGTCAAAGAGGTTGTCAGTGGTTATGAATGCGGCATAATCCTTGAAAATGCTGGGGATGTTACGGTCGGGGATATTATTCAATTCTATAAGATCGAAGAAGTCAGCCAAAATGAAGGATAGACTCAATGTCGTTCAATGCCACATCGATCTTCACGTCGAAAACAGCCATTCACTCAAGGAAAAACGTAGAATCATAAAAAGCCTGAAGGATAGAATTAAAAATCAATATAATGTTGCTATTTGTGAATATGGTGATCTGTCATTATGGCAGCGGGCACAGTTGGGGCTTGTATCCTGCAGTAATGAGAAGAATGCAGCTGAAGCCACTCTGAAAATGGCGATCGATATGATCGGTCATTTTCCGGCAGTAGCGATAATCGACTATCGTATTGAGGTTATATGAGGCGACATCAGCGCGTTGCTTCTGAGATTGCACGGGTCTTGTCACGGATAATTGATCAAGAATTAAAAGACCCGCGCATCGGATTGGTAACGATTTTAACTGTCGATGTCAGCCCGGATCTAAAGAACGCGAATGTTTATTTCAGTTCGTTCGGCGATAAAAAAGAAATAGCTAAATTACTGGATGGCGCGAAGGGGTTTATCCGTAAAGGATTAGCGAACGAGATCCGCATCAGGATTATCCCGGAGTTAAGATTTATCATAGATGAAAGTTATGAATATGGAAAACGCATTGATCAGCTTTTCGAAAAAATTAAAAGCAACGATAAAAAAGAAGAGCCGAATAGCGATCGCAACCCACATTGATCCTGATTTTGATGGCCTGGCCGCAGCCTTGGCTACCGGATATCTGATAAGATCAATAACGCGTCGATCACCGATTATGTACTGTAATTCAGCGGTCCCCGTCAAGTACGGATTTATTGTCCGGAATTGGAATTTTGTACAGAAGTGGCCATCAAGCGACCTTTTGATCGTTGTCGATTCAGCTTCGCTCGACCGGATATTTTGTGATCCAGATGGTGGTTATGAACTACCGGCGATGATCATTAATATTGATCATCACAAAAGTAATGTGCGTTTTGGCGCAATGAATTATAATGATGAGAATGCCTCATCGGCCTGTGAGATCATTTACAATATTTATGAGATTCTGAAAGTCAAAATAACCCGAGCGGTCGCCGAGACGCTTTACACTGGTTTGTATAGTGAGACTGGGGGTTTTGTATACCCTAACACAACCAGCGACACTTTACGGATCGCCGCGAATTTGGTTCGTCAATATATCAAACCGGATTTGGTAGTCAAACAGATCAACGCCAAAACCGTGAACGGTACACGATTATTGAGTAAAGTGCTTGCGACAATTGAACTGCGAAATGGAATTGGAACTATGTACGTAACCAAAAAGATGATCGCCGAGTGTCGGGCGAACATGAGCGATACCGAGAACTTTGTATCATTTTTAATGGCGATAAACCAGGTCAAGGTCGCAATTTTCCTGCGTGAGCAAAATGATTTCACCAGGATCAGTCTGCGCAGCAATTGTCAGATCGATGTTGATCGTGTCGCTCGCAAGTACGGCGGTGGGGGACATCGTCTGGCCGCCGGGATTAAAATGCAAACGCCATTGAAAAAAGCAATGAAAGCGATTTTATTAGCAGTCAGAAAGCAATTAAACGATATTAATAATTAATAAATGATCATTTGAGACATGGGGTAATCATAAGCGAAGAGATTAGGCTTGTTGATAAACCAGTTGGGTTCAGCTCTTTCCAGTTGGTTAGATTGCTGCAGAGAACGCACGACAAAGTTGGTCATGCCGGAACGCTTGATCCATTTGCAAGTGGCTTGATAATTATGATGTTTGATAGAGCGACCAAGGAATTCAGACATTTTGAGTTGTGCGATAAAGAATATATTGGCGAAATAATGCTGGGCATGGTAACCGATACATTAGATATTACCGGCCAGGTAGTCACCCAATCAAATAATATCCCGATCTTCAGCATAGATGAGGTGCAGAAGAAAGCCGATTCATTTGTTGGCGAGATCGATCAAATACCGCCGGATTATTCAGCTTTGAAAATCCAGGGTAAGCGTTCTTATGTTCTTAGTAGACAAGGTAAAAAGATCAGCCCGGTGCCAAGACGGGTATTGGTTAAAGAACTGATCATAACCGATTTATCGGGAAGGATAGTTCGATTTAGGACCGTGGTTGGTAAAGGTGTATATATACGTTCACTGGCGAACGATCTTGGGGCTCGATTAGGCTGTGGTGGTACATTGATCTCGTTACGACGGACGCGGATCGGAAATTATCTTATTGATGATGCCGATGATCTTGGCACGCTGCTTATGGATTCGGAAAAATGAAGATATTGCCTGATCGGATTGATGCAATAACCATAAACTCCGTTTGCGCAATCGGTGGTTTCGATGGTGTGCATCGCGGGCATCAGGCGATAATCAATCGGGTT
>MEUM01000151.1:11854-16970 GCA_001771735.1 Caldifarciminota bacterium RBG_13_43_14
GCGTTTAGGATTCCCAACGATAAACCTTAAGGTGGCAAAGGGTAAACTCGTCCCGCTTGATGGTGTATATGCAGTACGGGTATTCATTGATGATCACCGATACCAGGGTGCAATGTTCTGTCATCAGCAGCTTCTTGAAGTCTATATTCTGGATTTCAATGATAATCTCTACGATTGTCACGTCAATATCACAATTCAGCGCCGGATCAGGGCGATAAAAAGATTCCATGATGATAGTGATCTTACGAAAGCGATCGCCAATGATGTGGTAATAATAAGGAAACACAACTAGTTATGGCTCGGATCAAAATTCTTTCACCAGATGTTTGTGGCAAGATAGCCGCCGGTGAAGTGATAATAAGACCAGCCTCGGTGATGAAGGAGCTCGTGGAAAATTCGATCGATGCCGAGTCGACCAGGATCGATATTGAACTGGATGATGGTGGAAAGAAAAAATGCCTTGTCCTGGATAATGGTCAGGGCATAGCACATGATGACGTAACCATCGCCGTGGAAAGATATGGTACAAGCAAGATATCAACCGTGGATGATATCGAGCACATACTAACATATGGATTCCGGGGTGAGGCTCTGGCAAGTATTGCCCAGGTTGCGCAGCTCGAAATCGAAACATCGGATGGAAAGCAGGGGACAAAGCTCGAAATGATCAATGGTCATATAGAATCAGTGATGATCATAGAGCGTCCCCGGGGATCAAAGGTTAAGGTGACTGGTCTGTTTTTGAGTTTACCGGCGCGGTTGAAGTTTCTAAAGTCAGCCGAATGGGAGCGTCGCGTAATACTTGATCTGGTGAGAGGATATACGTTAGTTAACCCCGGGATCGCTTTTTATCTAAGCGATAGTTCAAGGGTACTGCTTGAGCTGCCGGCACATAATAGCGTTGAGGAACGTTTGAAGATATTGGTGAGCCGTAGTCTTTGGCAGTATCTGGTACCGATTAATGTTGAATTAGGGAAATTTAAAATCCATGGTTTTTTATCGCGACCGGATCTTGGTCAGAAGCCGCCTTTCAGTTATTTTTTTATAAATAAAAGACCAGTAAAATATCCGAGGTTGTACCGTGCGATATTGGATGCATACGAGCGTCCCAAGAACCCTCCTTTATTTGTTTTACAGATCGAATCAGCTCCGGAAGAAGTTGATGTAAATATTCATCCGACCAAGAACGAAGTAAAAATCAGGGATGAACGCTACGTAGTTGACATATTGACTCAGGCAATAAGAAAATCGATTTTTAAGCAAGTTGCTTCGATCAATACCGCCGATGGTCTCGCACCGGTTATTGCCGGAGTCACGGATCACGCATTTATCCAGGAGAATTTATTGGTCTCTGACTCTCAGACCGCGTCGGCTGAGCCCTACCGGGAATCCGATGAATTTTGGCAATTACACAATACCTATATTCTCGCTCAGATAAAATCGGGAATGATCATTGTCGATCAGCATGTTGCCCATGAAAGGGTTATTTTTGAATCTTTAATGCGCGGGCAGACCGCGGCTCAGAGACTGCTTTTCCCGATCACCCTGGACCTGTCGCCTGAGGAGTATCATGCCTACAAGAGATCGAGAGCATTGTTACGGGAGTTAGGCGTTGATTTCAAGGAATTTTCAGCTAAGACCGTAGTGCTCGATAGTCTGCCCAGCGGGGTACAGGTTAACCGCGATGAGATCATTAATATCTTCAAGGATATCGATGCTCTCGGCAATTTCATCCAGGATAAAGCCGAAATCGCGAAAGTTATCGCGTGCCGTACCTCAATCATGGCCGGTCAGAGATTGACCATGATCGAAATGCAAAGCTTGATCGATCAGCTTTTTGCCTGCGAGAATCCATATACCTGCCCTCATGGTCGACCGGTCGTTATCCGCATGGATCTGGATGATCTTGCCAGCCGGTTCGGAAGATAGCCGTCTATACATATCTTCATAAAACATCTGAATTATGTCAGTAAGGTTGACAACAAATAGCGGTTTGTTATAATCTTTTATGGCAATGCAACGTTTTAAAATCAAAGGCGGCAACAAACTAAAAGGACTGGTAAGAATTACCGGCTCCAAGAATGCCGCCCTTCCGATCATTGCCGCTTCGATCCTTTCCGATCAAAAGATTACTATCGAGAATGTTCCGGCTTTAATGGACGTTTACACAATGGTCGAGTTGGTCAAGTATCTCGGAGCAAAAGTCAGTTTCAATAATAATGTCTTGACCATTCATACACCAAAAATAAAAAAATGCAAAGCACCTTACGATATAGTGCGCAAGATGCGGGCTTCTTATTATGTGCTGGGCTCATTGATCGGCCGCGAAAAAAAGGCCAAGGTCAGTTTGCCCGGAGGTTGTGCGATCGGACCGCGTCCGATCGATCTTCATATAAAAGGTCTGGAATCACTTGGAGCAAAGATCGATATTGCCGACGGATATATAAATGCCAGTACGACGCGTTTAACTGGGCGTGATATCAATATTGGAGGTCCAAAGGGAACGTCAGTCGGTGCTACGATCAATACGATGCTCGCTGCGGTCAGAGCCCAGGGAATTACGAAAATCACTCCCGCCGCGTGTGAGCCCGAAGTCGTGGATGTGGCTGATTTTTTGAATACGATCGGTTGCGACATCAAAGGACAAGGGACGCCCACGATTACGATCAACGGGCAAGAACGATGTTCGGGAGCACGATATTCGATCATACCCGATCGCATTGAGGCTGGGACTTTTGCCGTCGCCGCGGCGATCACGCGCAGTAAGATCACGGTTATTGATTGCCAGCCTGCTCATCTGCAGAGCGTATTGGAATTATTAGCGGCGATCGGGGTAAAGATAAAGGTCGGGCAGAAAAGGTTTATTATTGATGCCCGGTGCAGACTAAAACCATCCCATATTTGTGTGGCGCCGTATCCCGGGTTTCCTACTGATATGCAGGCTCAGTTTATGGCTTTGTTCGCAACTATTCCGGGGACCAGCATGATAAAGGAAACGATATTTGAAAATCGTTTCATGCAAGCAGTTGAGTTGATGAGAATGGGCGCTAAGATTGCGATCCAGGGTGATACCGCAATCATTGAAGGAGTGAAAAAATTATCCGGAGCCGCTACCATGGCTTCGGACCTGAGGGCATCGGCTTCTTTGGTTCTGGCCGGACTTGTGGCAAAAGGCACAACGGTAGTACGACGCATTTATCATCTCGATCGCGGGTACGAAAAATTTGAAAACAAATTACGAAGTCTCGGTGCTCAAATCACCCGGCAAAATGAAAACTAATAAGCGGATCGTCCGGATTGCCGATCTGAAGATTGGAGGCAAGAACCCGATTATTGTCCAGTCGATGACCAAAGTACCGACAACCAGAATTGAAAAGGTTTTATCACAGATAAAAAGAATGGCCAACGCGGGCTGTGAAATGGTAAGGCTTGCGGTTTTGAACCGGGATGATGCTGCGGCCATTAAGAAAATAAAAAAAGCTTCGCCCATACCGGTCATAGCCGATATACATTTTGATTACCGGTTAGCTCTGCAAGCGATCGATAACGGTGCCGATAAGGTGCGCATAAATCCAGGCAATATCGGTGAGGAGTGGAAGATCGCCGAGATAATCAAAAAAGCTAAAAATAACGGAATCCCGATAAGGATCGGGGTTAACTCTGGTTCATTACCCAAAAAGATAACGCGAAATACCCAGCATCCTGATGCAAGCGAGATCGTCACGGCAGTGCAGGATGCACTGGATATATTCCTGAAAAATCGATTTAAAGATATGGTAATTTCGGCTAAGGGATCGGATGTTATTGAAACGATAGAGGCGTATAAAAAGATCGATGAAGAATTCGATTATCCTTTGCATGTCGGGATCACTGAAGCCGGTTTACCATTCAGGGGCGCAATACGCAGTGCGGTTGGTATCGGCCATCTTCTTCATCAAGGGATTGGCAATACGATCAGGGTATCATTGACCGGTGATCCGGTGCTGGAAGTCGTCGCCGCATTTGAAATACTTCAGTCATTAAAATTGAGAAAACATGGCCCGGTCATGATCAGCTGTCCAACTTGTGGAAGATGCCAGGTTAATTTGGAAAAAATCGCCGGCAAGGTTGAAGACCGCCTGGCTAAGTACAAACAGTTCATGAAAGTTGCGGTGATGGGCTGTGTGGTCAACGGTCCTGGTGAAGCGCGTTATGCAGATTTTGGTATGGCCTGCGGTAAGGGCATTGGCATGATATTTGCCAAGGGAAAAGAGTTACGTCGAGTAAAAGAGAATGTATTGGTCGACAGTCTTTTTGAGGTGATTGATGCGGACATTAATAATAGATAATTACCTGCAAAATTCGCCGGAGATTGAAGAATTGTATAAAGTGATATCCGAAGCCACCGTCCATACGGTTGAAGTACATGACTATACCTCATTAGCCGGAGCTGATGAGCTAAAATGCTATGATGCAATTGTGTTGTCCGGTTCTCAAAGTTTGCTGTCTGACGCTGGTACATTGGACTATTATAATAAGGAAATGGAAATACTGCGTGCTATTGAAAAGCCGACGCTGGGGATCTGTTTCGGCCATCAATTGCTCGCCGCGGCATTCGGGGAACAGATTCGAAGAATGCCCCATAAACTTGATGGCTATTATTCAGTCCACCGGCTGACCGATGATGAACTGTTCGCAAATGTCCCGGAACATTTTTTGGTCAAACAGTCACATTTGGAATTTGTTGAGGACGTCCCTTATAACTTCATCAAGACTGCCGAATCACCCAATTGCGTGATTGAGGCAATGAAACATGAGCGGTTGCCGATCTACGGGATTCAGTTTCATGCTGAGCGATTTAATGATAAACACCCCTTTGGTCAGGTAATCATTGAAAATTTTTTCAAATTAGCAACGTGGTTCATGAAATAAAGGAGCGCGATGAAAAAGGATCTTGATCGATTAATGAACGAGTTTAGGATCGATGTTTTATATACTGATGGTCATGCTGCCCATGATCCGAATATCTATTACTTGCTGAACGGAACCAATATCGGTGCGCGTTATATAAAAAAGAGAGGTCAAAAGGCATGGGTGGTGCATTCCGCGATCGAGCGCGAAGTTGCGATAAAAAGCG
>MEUM01000151.1:17031-18640 GCA_001771735.1 Caldifarciminota bacterium RBG_13_43_14
AGGTAAAAAACATTAAGAGTGTCCGTAATGGTGTGGTTAAAGCGTTCAACGGCATGGTCGAAATGGTACGAAAGTATAAAGTCCGTAAGAATATGATCATGAAGGACCAACTTACGCCATTGAGGATCGGTGATCTAAGGAAATATCTGGAGTTTACTTTATTCGAACAGGGGTTTTTGAATACAAGCGGTATGATCATAGCGCAGGGGCGGGATGCTGGAGTACCTCATAATTCCGGAAATGACCGCGAGGCAGTGAAAGTGGGTGAGACGATAGTTTTTGACATTTTCCCACAGCAGAAGGGTGCCGGTTATTATTTTGATTTTACCAGAACAATATGTTTCGGTTATGCACAAAAAAAATATCATGAGATCTTCCGCTTGGTCAAGCAAGCTCAGGATATTGCGTTTGATCAGATCCGGATCGGTCATCTTAATGTCGAGATCGAACGCTCGGTATGCAAATTTTTCGAGAACAATGGTCATCCTACACCCTTATCGACTCCAAAAACCCAGACCGGCTACTGCCATTCATTAGGTCATGGTTTGGGTTTGAACATTCATGAAAGCCCAACATTCGGGCTCTATAAAACGAATAAAGATCGAATAACCCCAGGACATATCTTTACCGTGGAGCCTGGCCTGTATTATCCTGAAAATGGTTTTGGAATTCGACTGGAAGATGTTGTCTACATCGACCCCAAGGGCAAACCAGTTAATATGACTAATTATCCAAGGCAACTGGTAGTTGATATGTGATCGATATTGATTCAGCACTGAAAGGTTTTGAAGACCAGCTGATCGCTCAGGGTGATGAGTATAACACTGTTCAATCATATCGTTACGACATGGTGCAGTTCAGTCGGTATTTTCAAAGACAAAATACTGATATCGTCAGTGTATCGACAAAGGTTTTGAGAAATTATCTACAGGAACTTTTTGATCTGGGATTACAGCCAACATCGATAAATCGAAAAATTTCGACTCTTAAGGTTTTTTTCCGCTATCTATACACGAACCATGATATTATTGTGGATCCGGCTGCGGATCTGGAACTATTAAAAACCGGAAGGAGATTGCCCGAAATACTTTCGGTTGAGGATATAAAAAATTTGATAGAAAGCGCGGACGAGAAAACTCCAATTGGATTAAGGGACCGGACCGCCCTGGAACTCTTGTACGGGGCAGGGTTGCGCATATCAGAATTACTGGGATTGCAGATCCGTGATATTGATCTGCAGAGCCGGTGGTTGAAGATCACGGGCAAGGGTAATAAGCAGCGCATCGTGCCATTTGGCAAAGCCGCAGTCAGGGCGATCGAAAATTTTCTTTCCAATGGCCGGCATATTCTGGCAAAAGACCGCTCAGCGCCTTTTTTGATCATCAATGCTCGGGGTAGACGTATGTCAAGAATGGGTTTTACAAAGATCCTATCGAAATACCGGATCAAGAGCGGGATAAGAAAAAGGATAACGCCCCATATGCTGCGTCATTCTTTTGCTACTCATTTGCTTGAAGCTGGTGCTGATCTCAGGGTCGTACAGGAACTATTGGGCCATGTGGATATTTCGACGACCCAGATATATACGCATGTTGACCGTGAATATTTG
>MEUM01000152.1 GCA_001771735.1 Caldifarciminota bacterium RBG_13_43_14
GCAAGTAGGTTCATGAACTGATAAAAATATGTTTGATATATTTGGCGGAAAGGATCCTCAAAAAGCTTTACAAAAAGCGAGCGAATATACCAAAGAAGGTCGTATTGACGCTGCGATAAAGGTATTAGAAGGTAATCTAACTGACGGCGAAGAATCTTTTGACCTTTATATGAACCTCGCTCGTTTGTATTTTGAGACCGGAGAGCGGCCGCGGTCGGTTGCGGTTTTACGTTCCGCTAAAGTCGTCGCCCCCAATCGCACCGATGAGGTCGTTGCTTTATTATCCACTTTGTATTATGAACACAGTTCGATCGACCTGGGCGAATATCTCCTTCAGCTTTTCATCGAACAGGAACACTACGATGAGATAAGCAAGGTTTTAAGACAATTAAGCGATCGTGACATAAAACTCATGCTGACTCGTTATGAAAAGCTCAAGACCGCGATTGAAGAAAAACAAGTCATCAGTAAAAAGGATTTCGAGAATCTATTGATATTGGCGGCGGCACGATTCTATATTGATGAAAGCGAGAAGGCCGTGCAAACGGTTGAATTGCTTATCAATGCTGGTGCGTTCAGTAATCAGCTTTATAAATGGGTTCAGATCGTCGCACGTGAGCGCTACAATGATGTTTACGCAAGCGTATTATTTCTTAAGGTCCAGCTCGGACGCGGTGAATTCGAGCCGGCCCTTATTCAGGCGCAGCGGATACTGGAAAAAGTGCCGGAAAGCGTGGACCTTTTGATCACTTTGATCGGTTCGATCAAACCATCTAAGGAGCTGGAAGCTTCTTATACTCAGTTCATCACTGAACTATATGTAAAAAAAGGCGATCCCGAGTTGTCGGTTGATCTGCTCCTCGCCGCTATTAAAAAAGATGCCAAGAAAAGTGATGAGGTGATCAAAGGTTTGCGTGAATTAGAAAGGATGAATCCAGGCAGTCTTAAAGTACGTTTCGCTCTCGGCGATACATATTTGGCGGCTAACCGTATTTCCCTCGCGGTTGCTGAATATGAGAAGATACTCGAGTCCGACCCCGGGCAGTTTGCCAAAGTGAACGAACGTTTCCAGCAGGCTTTTAGCAAAGAACCGAATAACCCTCATCTCATCGAAGCGCTTGTAATAGCTAATCTTCAACAAAATAATATTGAAGGGGCAGCAGATGTAATCGAGGCTGCATATCGGGTCGATGTTGGTTTGCTTGATGAATATATTATCAATCTTAATACGATCCTTGAAAAGCAGTTGAACAATGCCCGTGCATTGTATCTATTAGGCCTATGCTATGCTCGCAAAGGTTATCATGACAACGCGGTTGTGGTCTTTGATAACCTTATGGAAAATAACCAGGCAGACTATGTCCGCAGTGCGACTGATGAATTACTTAAGAATAATCCTGATAATATCGAATATTTGAAATTATGGACCAGCAGTCTGATCGTCCAAGACAGTGTTGATGAAGCGTTTGACCGCGTGCTTAAATACCTGAATGATAATCCGGATAGGACCAATGATATGGTGACGTTGCTCGATCGCATTTGCAGCAAACGGCCAAAACGCATTAAGGAAATAATTGCCCTATATGAAAATTTACAGAAGACCGAACCATTTATCACCGAACTGGCGACCGCTCGCGCCTATGGCTATGCTGAGCAGTATGATAATTCCATTGCGCTATTCGAAAAACTGGTCGCTGACGAATCACGGAAGGAAATAGCTAAGAAGGCATTGATCGAGGTGATCAAGCAATGCCCTCAGGCAGTACCATTGTTGCTGGCCGCAGCGCGTATTTATATGAAGGATGGTGAAGTAGAGATCGCGACCCAATTCTTTAAAACCGCACAGATGGTCGATCCAAAAGCATTTTTTGAAATCATTGATGAATTTTATGACGCTTTGAAAAATTTCCCCAAAGATCGTGAAGTGCGGGTTCTGCTTATTGATGCCTTTTTTAGCCGGAAATTATGGGATCGTGTTATCGAGGAAGCGAAACGAGGCATAGACGTTTTTGGTCGTGATGCGCAGTTTTTCAACTTAAAGCTTGGTGAAGCACTGGTTGAGTCGGGTAATCTCAGTGATGCCGTGCGACCATTAATGCTATCGCTCGATGGCAAAGCGGATTATGCAAAGGAAGTCACTAAATATCTTGATAAAATATTGAGTATCGATAAGAGTAATGTTCCTGCTCATTTTGCCCGAGGACGGGCATTAAGCCGCGCCAAGCGGATCAATGAAGCAGTTGAAGAGTATCTTTTAACCGTGCGTATCCTGCCGGCAAGAGCAGAGTATGTCAATGAGGAATTGAAAAGTCTTGCGACCAAATCAATGGCCAATCCATTGATAATTTACGCGCTGGGCAATGTGGAAATGGTTTTAAAACGTTTTGATGAGGCAATAAAACACCTTTTACAGGCTTGTGAGCTCGATCCGGGTTTAGTAAAAAGGGTGATACCGATCTATGAAAAGTTGATCCAATCGTCTTCTTCACCACTACTTGACTATTCGATCGCGAAGGCATACCATCTGGCTGGATTAAAAAGTTCGGCAATTAAATATTATATTAAGGCTCAGTCCAGCGATAAAGCTTACCGCGAACCAGCAATATCGGAAATGAAGAACATTTGCGCCGAGGATCCAAATGACATTGAATCAATGAAAGGTCTGGCTGAGATCTACTTCAATTACAATAATTTAGAGGATTCGCTTGAGTTGGTGCAAGGCGTTTTTAAAGCCAACAAAGATGAGAGCAATTGGGTAAAGAAATTCATATCGAGCATACTTCATAAAAAACCTGATCATATACCTTCTTATTACGCTCTATCCGGTATATTCATTGAAGAGCAGACATACAATAAAAGCGTTGATGTATACAGAAAATTGATTGAATTATCGCCGGGCGAGATCACGAATGTAATAAGCAATATCGATGGTATTGAGAAAAAAGAAGGTGTCCTGATGCTTTTTCTGGGCGAATTATACACCGATGCCGGTGATGTAATGAAAGCAGTATCGATCTTTGAAAAATTGTTTGATCTTGATGCGAATTTTGGCGACAGTATAATCCATCAAATAAAGGAGATTTTGAAAAAAAATGTCAATGTCGGCGAAGCCTATCTGTTGGCTCATCGGATCTTTGTGTACGAGAAGGAATATGAGCGTGCACTTGAGTCATTGAAGCATGCCCAGCAGATACTGCCGGATAAAGAAGCGATCGCATTGCTTGAAGGCAAACTTTATTATGAAATGGGTGAGCCGGAGCGAGCGATAAAACTTTATACTGAACTTTTGAACTCAGCTAAAGACCGGGACTCGGTGTACCGGTTGATAAAAAACACAAGAAAACGATATTTTGAGGAAAAGTTGAATTCGATCAAGGGCGATGGTGAGGTTGAACGTCTTGGCCGCGCCAATATGTATTTATTAATAGATAAGTTAGGTATGGCAGAAAAAGAATTGCAGTTTGCTCCGGCAACCGGATTCAATGCTAAACAACAGGCAATACTACGTTCACGAATATGCCTTCGGCGTGGTCGTCCCCTTGATGCCCTCGAGATCATGAAGGATTTGCCGATTGACGACGAAACCGCTCAAGTGTATGCTGATATCTATGAGGTGATCGGTTCTTACGATGCAGCCGCTTCGGTATTACGCAATGCCGGGATAAAGAACGTAGACCAGAAAATCGCCAGCTACGAAAAACTTGCTCAGGAACAAAGGTTGATCAAGGGGAGATTTTTTATTGAAGGGAGGAGTTGATGAAGTGCCCATTCCTGATCGTTAGAAAAGATGTTTATAACAAAGAGGGAAAAAAGGTCGGGGAAGAGATGGAGATCCAAAATTGCATTAGAAGCGAATGCATGGTTTTTGACGGTGCAACCAAATTATGTTCTTTGCTTTCATCCAATATGAAAAGCGGCGTCTTGATCGATGATGTTAAAGCTGGGGTCCGAGATATCAAGGAAGAAATGTACAAGCGCACCGAAGCGATGGGTGTAGCTTTATCGACGACAGTACAGACCCTTCAGGAAGCACTGGTTGGGCGATTTGATATTCTCAAGAAACAAAATGAGGTAATGGTTCTAGGGTTTGATCGATTGGTCGAGGCAATCACCAACAAATTCGAGAATTTAAGATCGGTAATGGGTGATTTGAATCGTACTGTTAACAATTTGAGTTCGTCGATAAATTCGGAAATATCCAGGTCGTTGGGAGAGCTGGGAACAGCGATCGCCGAACTTAAGGGCATTCAAAGCCAGTATAGCGTTAGTTTCAATAGTTTTAATGATAGTCTTTTGAGTAAATTGAATGAATACCAGCAGGTAGGCGAGCGGACCGGTAATATGATTGGATCTAAACTTGATACGGTCAGGGATAGTATCGAGAAATCGATCGTAACCAGTCACACGAGTATGGAATCGCTGGGTGGTATGCTTGAAAAACTGGATACGAGCGGTCAGGTGATAATCGAAAAGCTGCAGCAACTCGATACGGTTAACGCCAATTTCACATTGCTTAATGAAATGATCCGAAACGAGATCAGCGGGATCAAGACGGTAAGTCTCAATGCATATAATAACATACTGACAAAATTCGATGAGATGGGAAAGGTTTTTTCGAATGTGATATCGCCCGGGATAGAGAATGTTACAAAATTTATGAGCACTGAGATCAGTGGTTTAAAAAATGATAGCATCAATGCATTGCAGGAGATCGTCGTTAAGCTTGATGCCCTTGGCAATGCTTTTGCGGCAAATCTTCGTCCAGGTCTTGACGCCCTGGGTGATGGTTTGAAGGCCGAGCTCACTGCGGTCAAAAATGATTCTTTGAATATACTTAATGGTATCAGCACAAAGATCGAAGATCTGAGCCGTACGCTGGTTGAGGAAAACCGTGCCGGTGGTGCAAGAATGCAGGATGCGATTGGCGAGTTTGCCAAGATCGGGGATCTGATAAAAGCCGATATCAACGCGCTCAAGGATGGAATTGGCATTAAGCTGGATGATCTTGGGAAGACCGTAAGTGATACGAATAACCAGCAGATACATCAACTGCAGTCATTGGCCAGTAGTTTTACTGCGAGCAGCGATAATATGCGCCAGCAGCTCAGCACCAATATCCAGGAGATCGGTTCAACTTTGAACAATCTCAAGACCGATCAGGTCACGGTGCTGAACAACATGGAGGCGACGGTGATGCAGCTTGCTGATCTTTATAAACAATCTTCGGACAGTCTTGGCTCAATGAGCGATATGATGCGGAATCTTAATAATAATTACCTTGAGTCATTAAGTAAAATCGCCGGTCTGGCCGAGGGGATGCGCAAAGGGGTCGATCAGGTTGGAAAAGGTATGCACGATTCAGTTCGTGATCTGGTAAGCGAAATGAAAGAAGAGATCGGTGCGCTGGAAAAGCAGTATGAAAAGACCTTCGGTGATATCTCGAGTCTTGCCAGCCGGTTCGATGAGCTCAATAAACGCATTAAAGAAATGACCAAGGAAGTTGAAAGTGAATTTAAGGTTTCATTCGATCGACAGGCAAAGCTTTCCGAATATACCAAGATAATACTCGAACACATGAAGGAGTATTTTGAGAAAGAGGATGTCCGGCGAAAAGAGGAACAGGTAGCTCGTCATAAGCGGGAAGCGGTCGATCATTTTGATCGCGCTGCGCTCTACTACTATCGTGGTAATTATGAGCTTGCGTTGAATGAGATCAATAAATCGCTGGAGATCGAGCAGACGGTCGAATATTACAATTTGAAGGGTCTATTGCTGACCGAACTCGGTAAGTTTGAGGATTCAAAAAAGATATACAAAGAAGCTTTAAAACTGGAACCGAATTTAGCCGAGATCCATAATAATCTTGGATTGTTGTATCTGAAGATGAAGAAGATCGATGATGCGGTCGGTTCATTTCAGGAAGCGGTTAAGAAAAACGTGAATTATGCCAACGCCTTTGTGAACCTGGGTAAGGCGCTTATTGATCTGGAGAAATTTGACCAGGCGATCAAAGCATATGAAAAAGCATTGGCGATCGACCCAGCCAATCGTGAAGCGAATGAAGCGGTGAAATTGTATAAAGAAGGTAAAATTGGCGCCTGATGTACTCATAATTATGTAGGGGAGTGGAGAAATGGGAATACTTGATCGGTTAAAAAAAGAAAAGAAAGAAAAATCAGTGCTTGATTCGCTGGTCAAGAAAAAAGAAGACGAGAAAGCAGCTAAAGAAGTAATACCTGAGAAGCCAAGTGATATTGAGGTCCGCGAAATGCCGGCAACCGATCCGCTGCAATCAATGGATGACTACACCGGTGATGATTTGCCTGAGGGAATGGCTCAAGAAGCAAAACCATCCCGCGAGTTCCGTACCGAAGGCATGCATGAATTCACTCTTGACAGCTTAGGTGCGAACGCAGACGGTACAACCCTGAAACTGGAATATAAGTCCCGAGTACTTCAAGCAATCGATAAGGGACAGATCGATGAGGCAATAAAACTACTTGAAGAATTAAAACTAAAACTGCTCGTCGAAGAATAGCTGTTTACTTCAATAAAAACACGGATTATTCAATCCGGTCGCACAATGAAGGGATATCTTTTATAAGCAGAGGCTTATATCTTTCTTTTCTTTCTTTTTTTGCTCACCTTTTTCTTTGGTTCTTGATCAAGTATAACTGCATGAGCAGCGGCTAATCTTGCGATCGGCACACGGAAAGGGGAACAGGATACATAATCCATGCCGACTTTGTGGCAGAAGTGAACTGATTTCGGTTCGCCGCCGTGTTCGCCGCATATACCGATCTCAAGTTTGGGATTTACACTGCGTCCGCGCTCAATACCGATCTTTATCAACTCACCAATACCGCATTGATCAATGCTCTGGAAAGGATCTTCGGGGAGAATGTTTTTCTGGATATAGTCCTGAAGGAATCCGCCGATATCGTCACGGGAGAAACCAAAGCCCATCTGAGTAAGATCATTTGTGCCGTAGGAGAAAAATTCAACCGTCTGGGCGATCTGGTCCGCGGTCAGACAAGCTCGGGGTATTTCTATCATTGTTCCGTACATATATGGTATTTTTTTCATGCCGTATTTTTTGCAGGCATTTTGATAGATATCATCGACCATTTTTTTGATCGTGATCAACTCTTTGGCTTCAGCAACTACCGGCACCATGATCTCGGGATGTGGTTTTTTACCTTCTTTTATTAATTCAGCGGTTGCCTCGAATACAGCTTGAACTTGCATCGCAGTGATCTCAGGATAGGTGATCCCGAGCCGTACACCGCGATGTCCCATCATCGGGTTGGATTCGTGAAGCGATTCGGCACGTTGCGTCAGTTCTTCCTGTGAAATACCAAGATCATTCGCTAATTGCTCAAGCCGGCTTTTTTCGCGCGGTACAAATTCGTGAAGCGGCGGATCGAGCAGACGCATGACTACCGGCAGACCATCCATTGCTTCAAGCACGCCCTTGATATCCTTTTTTACATAGGGATACAACTCTTCGACCGCTTTGCGACGTTCGGCCTCGGTTTTGGACATGATCATTTTGCGCAGCCGGAAAAGAGGTTCCTCACAACCTTTGCCATAGAACATATGTTCAGTTCGCATCAGACCAATACCCTGAGCACCAAAACGGCGTGCCCTCTGGGCATCGCTCGGTGTGTCAGCGTTCGCCCTAACTCCGAGTTTTCTTATTTGATCACAGATGTGAAGGAATTCCTGAAGCATAACATTTTCTTCGGCTGATTCTATCATCGGTAACTGCTCGGTATATATATTTCCTTTAGTCCCGTTAAGCGTGAGCCACTCGCCTTCTTGTATCGTTTTTTCGCCTATTCTTAACACTTTTCTATCCGCATCGATATTGAGGGTTGAACAGCCGACAATACAGCACTTGCCCCAGCCTCGAGCAACTAAAGCAGCATGCGATGTCATGCCGCCCCTTGCGGTGAGAATTCCCCGAGCTGCTCTCATTCCTTCAACATCTTCAGGATTGGTTTCTTCACGAACCAGGATGACCTTTTTGCCCAGTTTTGTCCAGCTGACCGCGTCATTTGACGAAAAAACAACCTGACCGGCAGCACCGCCTGGCCCAGCCGGCAATCCCTTGGCAATAGGGCGTATCGTGATTTCTACTTTTGGATCGATCATTGGATGCAGTAATTCATCAATCTGGGAAGGACTGACCCGCATCACAGCTTCTTCTTTACTGATGGACTTTTCTTTCAGCATATCAAGCACCATTCTAACCGCCGCCGGTCCATTGCGTTTACCGACCCGCGTTTGCAGCATGAACAAGCATCCATTTTCGATCGTGAACTCGATATCCTGCATATCACGATAATGTTTTTCCAAACGACGGCGATATGAATCCAGTTCCTTGTATAATTCGGGCATTGATTCTTCAAGACTGCATAAGTTTCTGTTCTGATCGGATTTGGAATACTCATTTAGCGGTGCCGGGGTTCTGATACCGGCAACAACGTCTTCACCCTGTGCCCTTTCCAGGTACTCACCATAGAAATTATTATCACCGTTTGCTGGATTACGCGTAAAAGCAACGCCGGTCGCCGAACTCTTGCTGAGATTACCAAATACCATTGCCTGGACATTGACTGCAGTGCCCCACTCATCCGGGATCCCTTCGATTCGTCGGTAGCTGACCGCTCTTTTACCATTCCATGATGCAAATACAGCTTTTATTCCGCCCCATAATTGTTCATAACAGTCGTCAGGGAATTCTTTACCTATAATTTTTTTGATCCGTGCTTTGAATTGGTCGCACAGTTCTTCAAGATCCTGTGGTTTTAAATCGACATCGGTTTTATACCCTTTATCCTGTTTCATCCGGTCCATGATCTCTTCGAGTTGACGCCGTATGCCCTGATTATCCTTTGATTCTATCCCGGCCGCTTTTTCCATGACAACATCCGAGTACATCATTATCAAACGACGGTAAGCGTCATAAACAAAACGTTGATCCCCGCTTTGCTTGATCAATCCTTGAATAGTTTTTTTAGTAAGTCCGATATTCAGAACCGTTTCCATCATTCCGGGCATTGATGATCGGGCACCGGAACGGACTGAAAGCAAAAGCGGATTGTCGATATTACCGAAATTCCTGCCCATGATCTTTTCAGTACGTTGCAGTGCTGCTTTGACCTCGGGTTTTAATGATCCGGGCAGTGTTTTCTTTTTCATATAATCTATACAAACTTCGGTCGTGATCGTGAACCCGGGCGGCACGGGTATTCCAAGGTTGGTCATTTCAGCCAGATTTGCACCTTTGCCGCCCAAAAGATTCTTCATTTTGGCTGATCCCTGAGCCTTTTTCCCACCGAAGCTGTAAACCATTCTCTTTGCCATTTTTGGCTCCTTTCTAAATATTGATTATGTTAATCACCGATGAAAGCATCTTGTACGTGATGGTTGACATCACCCATGCTTTCATCTTTTTTTCAATGCTTTTTCGATTATTTTATCGAGATCTGGTCCTGATCTCTGGACCAGTTCATAGCCGACTTTTGCCGCCGGTTTGTTGAATTTCAGGAATTTTCGAAGATCTACCGGAGTGGCGATTATGATCGCGTCGGCAGGCGTGTTGTTCAGGGTTTTTTCCAGATCAGATACCTGTTTTTTGCCATAGCCAACGGCCGGTACTAGATCACCGATGTGTTTATATTTCTTAAAAACATTGCTGATCATTCCAACTGCATAGGGTCGCGGGTCAACGATTTTTTTTGCTTTTAGCCGAATTGCCGTAACCATTCCGGCACCATATGACATCTCACCATGGGTTAGGGTTGGTCCATCTTCAACAACAACTACCCGTTTATTCTTGATAAATTCAGGATGATCAACTGTGGTCGGTGATGCTGCTTTGATGATTAGCGCTTTTTCGTTCAAACGCCGGATATTATTAAAAACAGTATTGATTTGTTTTTGGGATGCGCTGTCAATCTTGTTTATTATTATGACATCAGCAGCACGGACATTGGCTTCGCTCGGGTGATAATTGATCTCATCACCAGCGCGCAATGGATCGACAACGACGATATGAAGATCAGTTTTATAAAAAGAAAAATCGTTGTTTCCTCCATCCCAAACTATTACATCCGAGATCTTCTCTGCTGCCTTTAAAATCAAATGATAATCAACACCGGCGAAAACAGTCGTTTTTCGCCGAATATGGGGTTCATATTCCTCGCGCTCTTCGATCGTGCAGTTGTGCCGGTCTAGATCACTCATTTTAGAAAATCTCTGGACTATTTGCTTGCTTAGATCGCCATACGGCATCGGGTGGCGTATCACCGAGAACCGGTAGCCTTTTTCTTGAAGTATAGCGCATACTCGTCGTGTTGTCTGGCTTTTGCCGGCACCAGTGCGGGTTGCGCAGACCGCGATCACCTTGCGTTTGGATTTTAACACTGATGATCGACCGCCCAGAAACCAGAAATCAGCGCCGGCAGCGATCACTTCAGATGCCTTATGCATCACATAATCATAGGATATGTCAGAATATGAAAAAACGACAACATCAACATCGAATTTAAGAATTAATTTTTTTAATTCAGATTCTGGATAAATAGGTATGCCCCGTGGATATAATTTGCCCGAAAGCACTTCAGGGTACTTGCGCCCGTCAATATTCGGGATTTGAGTAGCAGTAAAACACATTACTTTATAATTCTGGTTATTTCTGAAAAATGTGTTGAAATTATGGAAATCACGTCCCGCTGCGCCCATGATGATGACCCGACGCATAAATGAACCTCCTTTCGGCGTTATATTATATCCAATATCGAGCCTGAGTCAATGTACGATAAAATGGCCAGGTTTCAAACCCCATATTTACCCGACAAGCGGGTGATATACTAAATTGTGTGTAAAATTTCTTGCCAAGAAAGAAGAATGGT
>MEUM01000153.1:0-2793 GCA_001771735.1 Caldifarciminota bacterium RBG_13_43_14
AAATGTAAACAAGCGAACACCGGTCCCCTTGACACTGTAGTATTTCTATTTAGACTGATTTTAATATGGAAGTGCATAGTAATCTTGGCAAAAAACTCGCCGGTAAAAGAAAATTTTCCGGCTGGTTATTCGCGTCAATTATGATCGGAACACACTGGCTTTTATGCACGATGCTTCATGGCGCAAGCGCGGCAATCTCACCGAACTATCTGCTCGAACTTTCTTCGATCGGCATACCGGTTTATGGTCAGGTCGAAGCAGCACGGCGCATCAATGATCTTTTTGCCCATAATAACTGTCTTTATATCGGAACCGGTGACGCGGTGACCAATACCGGACCAACCGACATTATTTATTATGATCTCGCTAAAGAAGAATTCGTAAATGAATTTCAGGTCGATGAAGAAGCAATTTATCGCTTCGAAATAATAAATGGTCAATTAATGATCCCTGGGACTGATGCGACCGAGGATTGGTCTTTCGGTAATATATATATGCAGACTGATACCGGCTGGATCAAATACCGCACTTTGCCCAGGGCATTGCATGTCATGAACCTGATCCAATACCAAGACCAGCTTTGCGCCGGCACTGTGACCGAAGCTGCGATCGGCGAATCAATGCAGTCCTATCACGGAGCGATATATACTTCTTCGGATACCGGCAATAACTGGGAGCTTTTGTATTTGACGCCAAGCGATGGCAATAATGTATTTCATATTGACGCATTGGTTAAATTCAATAATCATTTATATGCATTTGTATACGCCCATTGTGGTCTGAAAGAATCCAGCATACCAGAAGAGTATCGTGCATATCTGGGCGAACCATATGAAGATCACTGCCAGATCATCAATCATGATATTTTCGGGATGAATGATGCCCTGTTGTTTGATGGAGAAAGCTGGTCATACAAAGATATTGTCCCGGGTAATGAGGTCGCGCGGGTTATCAGACCGATCGTATTTCAAAGCAACCTGGTGTTGCCGGTAATAAGAGGTAAATATATCGATTATCTTAAGTCGCGCGAATCGTTACCAGCGCAGGCCCGCACTGAGATCTTCATATTCGACGGTGAAAAATCCAAAAAAATGAAGATCACACCTGAGATGGTGATCAGCACTCAGGTCAAAAACGATACATTATTCATTCTTTTCAAGCAGGGCTTTTATTATCTCGCGGTTATAAATGATCTTAAAAAAATTGAATATTATCAATTACCCTCGAAGATCGGCACGCTGCGATCTTTCGAATATATCAATGGCGTATTTTATTTTGGCAATGTCGAAGGAAATATCTACAAGTCTATTTCACTTACTCCGATCAAGGGTATTCAGCAGCAACCTGAATGTGCACCAAAAAAATGCCATGGTATTATGTCCAGAGACGCCATAACCGAATCCGGGTGGGTATGGATGTATGAACGTATTAATCCTGATTCACTAGCTAAGATCACGACCGAGATCCTTGGAAGCAATGTGCTGCGCGCAAGCACCAGCAATCTCAAACAATTCAAGATCTTTTTGCCGGAGTATTATTTGGATCTGAATAGACATGTAATCCTGCTCATCGACCATGATATAATATTTGACGGCATCTTGAAAAATGGCGGTGCGATAATGTGCCGTAAGAATGAAACGGGAAAATGGAATGCGGAAATCGAAACAAATCCCGACAATCAATAATGAAAATGCGGGGCAAGGCTTTAGCCTTGCAAAAGCAAACCTGAAGGTTTGCGCTACATTACTGTTTATTTAGTTCAATTTTTTCTACTTTTAACATTCAGCATTTGATTTATTTCTCTTACGCGTCTGGCCACACCCTGCTGATGATAAATTACCCGCGCACTGTTCAGATACTTGCGAGCCATATTCAAATCCCGGGGCTTACCCAACAGAATGAATTTTGCCATTTCGTAATTGCAGTCAGCGATCAAACCCTGATTACGGAATTTATGCGCAAGCTCGAGCGCATGCCTAAGATGGCCGGCGGCAGTTGCTTGATCGTCTTGTGCCGCTGCAATCTTACCGAGATCGAGCAGGCAATTTATTTGTAATTCAATGGAACCTGATTCACGGGCTATATTCAAACTTTGTTCAGCTTTTTCCCGGGCGGGCATTATCGGTCCCTGTCTTAATAATAATTTTGCGGCTAAATGATATACATTGCCAAGTGCAGTCTTATTACCCAGGCTTTGATAGATCCTTTCTGCTTCATCCAGCATGACTTTCGCTTCATCGTATTTTCCACTTTCAATAAAAGCAGCGCTCAGCGAAAGCGATGCGCCGGCGATCCCGCGTTTATCGGCGAGCTCCTTGCTCATCTTAAGGAATTTTTCGAATAGCTCAATCGCCTTGCTGTGTTCCAGCCGGTTCTCATAAACCTCACCAAGATTACCTAACGTGATCGCGCTCAAGCGTTTGTCACCGATCTCCTCGCTGATCTTTAATGCTTGCCTGAAAAACTTAATCGCGGTTTCATTTTCACCTTTGTACCAGTAAGCGATCCCCAGGCTATTATTGGCAACGCCGATTGCCTGCCGATAACCAATGCTCTCGGTAATGTTTAAATATTTTGTTAATAATTCAATCGCCTTATCGAAATCACCTTTATTCTGAAAGGCATTGCCGAGATTTCCATACGCTGCGCCGACGCCGCTTTTATCGCCTAATTCCTGACTGATCTTCAATTTCATAGTATAGGCATCGATCGCTTGATCATACTTCCCCTGATCGCGATATATCGTTCCTAATGTATTATAAACGCTTCCCAGTCCTAATCGATCACCCATTT
>MEUM01000153.1:2813-7944 GCA_001771735.1 Caldifarciminota bacterium RBG_13_43_14
TCTTCACAAAACTGTATCGCATTGTCATAATTACCGGTCACACTATGCACGATCGCCAGGTTGAAATAAGCCCGTGCTAATGCCTTTTTAAGATCGGCATGATCGTGCCATCCCTTTGTTTTCTTGATCAGATCGATCGCTTGCGAACCGCATTGCCGTGCTTCTTTGATCCTTCCTTTGATCCTTAGTATCCAGCATTCAAGACTCGCAATATTCGCCAGCAGCTCAATCCGTTTAATTTTTTCCTGCTTTTGTGGATTTGCCAGCACACGCCGGGATTCGGTCAGCAATTTAAGTGCCCGGTCCAGTTGTCCATGGTTCTTTACAATATCTGCCTCGATCATATAAGAACGGGCATTGACGATGATATCACCGGTGCTGTATTTTCGTAACTGTGCACAGGCCAACAATGCATCCTGGTATCGCCCAATCAGCTGATAAATACGGCTGATCTTTTCATAGATTATAGCGATGCGGCTGGTTTCTTTGCGATCGATCTTGGCGATTGCCTGTTGATATAGTCCAATCGCCTCTTCATTTAAATATAGTTCTTTTTTACGGTCGGCTGACCTCTCAAGATAATATACCGCTTTATGTTCTTTTCCTCCGATCATGAAATGCTTGGCTAACGCATCATAATGTTCAGCAAGATTGTCTTTGTAAATTTTTTCGATCGCGTTCCCGATGAGCTGATGATAATCGATCCTCGTTTTTTTAAAAAGCGATTGATAAACCGCTTCACGCATCAATGAATGACTGAAGCTGTATCGTATCTCGGCTCTTCTTGAGGTTCCCTTGGATTGCGATACGATACCGATTTGCATAATATGTTTTAGATGTTTTTTGAGCTCGGCGGAATCACCGGTGACTTCTTCGAGTAACTTCTCTGAAAATTGATCACCGATCACCGAAGCGGTGTCGATCACCCGGCGCAGTTCGGTTGTCAATTTATCTATTCTCGACATAAGCAATTCATCAAGGGTTCTGGGCACAACTGTTTCCATCCCAGCCTTCAATCGCGCTATCCCCTTATCGATAAAAATTACGCTCTCGCTGCGTAAACTGGAGGTCAATTCATGTACGTAAAATGGAACTCTTCCCGATTTAGAAGTTAAAAGCCTGAGTAAACGATCCTCCACCTCATTACAGCCCAGTATATTCTTTAGCATGAGCGAAGTCTCTTCGATCGTCAATGGAAGAAGATTGAACTGGTTATAGTATTTTAATTTAGAGATCTCGCCGATATTGAATTCAGGCCGGTACAGGGCGAGGATCATACACTGCTTCCCGGCGATCTCTTTTGCCAGCTGCTGCATGAATAATATTGTCTCGGTATCGATCCAGTGACAATCCTCAAAAACGAAGACCACCGGTCGATCAACTGCGATCTTGGTGAACAGGGTCAGAATCGCTTGGGTTACCAGCCGAGCGCGATCATCAGGTTTCATGGATTCAAGACGATTTGTATCTTTCGGTGATAATTCCAGACCTATGAAATATTTTATAAAGGGAACCAATTTGATAAGACTTGATTGATGAGTGCTGTTAATGAACTGAATCAACTTTCTACTGGCTGCCGGGAGACGGTCATTTTCGTCGATTTGAAAAAGCGCGCGTATCATCTCACGCAATACATGATATGATGAATGTTTCAGGTATTCGAGTCCACGGCCCTCAATTATCCTGATATCGCGGCCGAGGTACTTACGGAATTCATAAGAGAGTTTTGACTTACCGATCCCGGCGTCGCCGATAAGCGACACAACCTGCCCCTGTTGATTCCTCACTTTCTCATATATCTGTTGAAGTCTTTTCAATTCTGAACCGCGCCCAATCAGCTTGATCTCTTCGATCTTCCGCATTGAAAATGCACGCCGAACTTTTAATGGTTCAAAAACCTTGACCGGCTGGCTTTTTCCTTTTACCCGGATCTTCTTTGGTCTTTGATACGATACTTCGTTCTGCGTATTATCGTAGATCGCCTCACTTACATAGATCTTACCTTTGGGCGCATTATACTGCAGACGCTGAGCAAGATTCACTGTATCGCCCATAACCGTATATTCGCCAGGTCGACCCAGATCACCGGTAGCGACCATACCGTAATTAACACCGACGGCGAGTTCAAGCCTGAGCCCTCGTTTACGGTTGAAATCATCGATTTCTTTTTGCATATCGATCGCGGTCAGCACCGCACGTAACGGATCGTCCTCATGAGCGACCGGAGCTCCGAAAAGCGCCATGATGCAATCACCGATAAATTTATCAACATAGCCTTCATAGCGATATACGGCTGAAGCAAGCTGTTGAAGGCATGAATCGATTATATCTTTAACCTCTTCGGGATCCAGTTTCTCGGAAAGCGGTGTGAATCCTGAAATGTCGGCGAATAAAACAGCTACCCGACGACGACCTCCTTTATCGCGCTGGAGTTCATCAACCAGTTTGCTACCGCATTGATTGCAGAAGCGTGCGCCGCTTATGTTATTGAAACCGCATTTTGGGCACTTCATTATTGATTATTAGTTATTTCAGGATCTGCCGGAGATTTTCAATATTCGATCTGATTATATTTCTATTAAGCTCGATCATTGTGTTTTCAACATACGGCAACTCTCCAAGCATTTCATCGACATAATCCAGGAGCATCACCGCCTCGTCGACATGGGTGTGCTTCGTAATCTTGCTCTTGGCCTGGTCGACCATGACCTCCAGTTGAGATAATGAAAAAGGAAGTATCATCCTCGGGGAAATACTAATTTCATGAAGATAGAGCTCACCCTTATTGTCGTCGATCACCCCATCTGGGTAGGCAAAATAAGCTCCAATCAGCTTAAATTTATCTGGAGCTTTGATCCTGGCTTCGAAAACATTATTGTTAGCACTCAGGTTCATCGTATCCCAGTCAGTACCTTTGAACGAATAATACAGCTGCACTCTGTCCGACTTGACCTCAGACGTGATCCGAACCATCAGATCAGGAGAATCTTTGAGGAAAAAAAGCTCCAGTCGGGTGCATAATAACAATAGCATTAAAACATTCATTTTAACTCCTTGGTCATTACATAGGCATCATCACCATCAAGATAATAGTGATACCTGGTATATAAAACAGCATATCCCAGCTTTTCATATAACCTGATCGCCGATCGGTTATTAGGCCGCACCTCAAGATAGAAATGACGGCAATTTCTTGATAAAGCTTCATGCTCCAATCCGTTCATTAACTGCATTGCAAGCCCTTTTCTTTGCCATTCTTCAGCAACCGCGATATTCTGCACATGCAACTCATCGCTGACGCATGAACCAAGTACGTAACCGATAACCTTATTCTGGGCCGTGGAAACGAACGCGATCGTAGCGAGTAAATTGAGATCGTTCTCAAAAAAAACCCTTGGCCACGGACTGGCGAAAAGTTTAAGCTCCAGTCCATAGACCGCATCGATATCGTCAAATTTCATTGGTCTTATTTCGATTTCGTTCGGCATCGGTTCTCTTAAGGTAAAACGGTTCCAGATCATCGATTCTTTCATATTGCTGTTGTTCAATACGAGGGCGGGCGATCTCGATGACTTTAGCCGCATTTGGCAGAAACGATTCAGATTCAATATAATTAATATCAACTCCTTCAAAGTGATATTTTGCAAGCAAGGCGCTACCGGATCCGATCGCGGTCCACTTGCCACTAAGAGTATTGATCAATGCCTCGGGTGTAATCAACCGGTAGTCACTAATTCGACTACCGGCCTTGTAGCTAGCTGCGTATAGCTCATTATGATGGGCATCGATCACTGCCATCAAAGGGCCTGGAATGACGCTTGACGCAGTGCCCAGTAAGTCAAGTGTATTCACCGCAACGACTGGCTTTTTCCAGGAGATTGCCAATCCCTTGGCCAGGCTCAAACCGACCCGTAAAGAGGTGAACAATCCGGGACCGATACTGATCGCAATCGCAGATATCTGCGACTGTTCATAATGCTTTAACATATCCCTGACATCATCGAACAAACCGGCATCACGGTTCGGTCCAAAAATGCGGCGGCCTCTACGAATCTCAAAGATCATCGTATTATCATCAGCAAGTGCGATCGAAAAAACCGGTGAGGAAGTCTCAATGCCGATTATCTTCAATGCTGATCTCCCTTGTTACTTGATCAACGATTTCGATCCGGATCATTATTCCAGGCAGCATATCCAAAACGCGCTCAGCCCATTCAATAACAGTAATGCCATCGGACAACAAATAATCATCAAGCGGAAGGTTCCTAACTCCATCAACATCTAAACGGTACAGATCAATATGAGCAACCGGCAATTTACCTTGATATTGAGTGGCAATTACAAAACTCGGGCTGGTAACCTCGGTCATAACCCCCAATCCCGAACATATTCCTTTTATGAAAACTGTTTTACCACTGCCTAGTTCACCGCTGAGATAGACAATATCGCCGGGCACCAGATCGCGGGCAAAGGAAACACCATGATCAATTGTTTCTTCGACCGACCGACTGATTAATTTTCTTTTTTTATTTATTATTGTCATTATATTGAAAGATCCTGTATATCCCATAGAGTATAAGATCCGGGTCGTAGCGGTCAAAGATCGATGCATTATCATTTATTCTTTTTGCCCATCCACCAGTGGCAATTGATAAAAATTCGCGATTGTATTTTTTTCCGATCATGCCGATCAGACCTTTAATCATTGCTTTTGTACCCAGCAAGGCACCGCATCGAAGGCAATCCCGGGTACTACGCCCCAGTAATGCAACCGGCCATTGGGGTTTGAACCGCAGGAGCTGTGCGGTGTTATCCGCAAGCACATTTATACCGGTCTGTATACCGGTTGTGATAATCCCACCCGGGAAGTAACCGCTTTTCAGGACGACATCGAGCGTGGTCGCAGTTCCGAAATTCACGATGATAAGATCACAATTATAACGTGCTCGACCGCCAACCATAGCCGCGATACGATCGGTCCCGAGCTCCGAAGGTCGACGATAACCAAGTCTAAGCTTAAGCCGAAGTTTATGACTTACGATCATAGTTTTGCTGCCAGTTATTGAATCAATAAAATTACGATAATATTCTGTTTTGCCCGGTACCACCGAACTTATCGCGGTGTCTTTTA
>MEUM01000153.1:8162-8686 GCA_001771735.1 Caldifarciminota bacterium RBG_13_43_14
GGCAATGCTTCAGGTCGGGATTGAGGAAAAAGCAGAAGCGACATATACAATCCGCCGGGCGGCGAATACCAATAACGTCCATGCCTACCCCGGCCGGCCTTTTGACTTAAAGCAGTTACCACCAACTCCTGATTCCTTGCCACCAGATGCCGGGCGGCATCTTGAGTCGATCGAACTTCTTTGAATTTAATGATCTCGCTTATCATTCATAGTGTATACGCAGGGCTGCGCCTTCAAAGGCGCTCTTACCAGGTACGATTCTTAATGAATCCAGATCAAGCCAATTATTGCTGCTTATCAAAATAACCAACTGAAGCTCATCATTTTCATCGATCGTAATATTCGTAAAGGCTTGGGCGACGAATTCAAACGATTGTTCACGAAGCATTACTAGAATATCATGAACATAACGTAGGGAGTCAGCCGTAATTCGCATATACCGGTATGCACCAGGAGCAACGGTCACCGATCCATTAGTTAACGATACATAATCGGAAGCTTGTACCGCCACAGTAACCGGCTCA
>MEUM01000153.1:8708-8836 GCA_001771735.1 Caldifarciminota bacterium RBG_13_43_14
AATCATTGGCTTCAGCGATCTCTATTTTGGTGACATTCATTACCAGATCACCAAAAACTCCGGCAAAAAGAACAGCGTCGTTCATTCCAACTTCGATCAATGCCTGGCCCGTGCAACCAAACCAGATA
>MEUM01000154.1 GCA_001771735.1 Caldifarciminota bacterium RBG_13_43_14
TGGGCGCGGGCAAAGATACGATCGGCAAGATGCTGGCTTTAAAGACCGGCCTGGGATTTTTATCGACCGATGAGTTCATTGAAATTTCGGAAAGCAGATCGATTTCGGATATTTTCCGTATCAAAGGCGAAGATTATTTTCGCCGCAAAGAGACATCGGTTTTGAAAGCGATACAGAGATTGCCGAATTTGATCATCGCCACCGGTGGCGGCATGGTCATGCTTGAAAAGAATCGGCGTATTATAAAAAAAATGGGCACGATTATTCATCTTGATGCTGGAATGTCCGTATTGCTGGTACGGACAAGAATTGATAGACAAAGACCCCTAACGAAAAATAGAAAGTATTTAAAAAAATTGTTCAGACGGCGCCGCGGTTTGTATGACTTTTGCGATTACCGTATCGATACCGAAAATAGAACGCCAACCGAGATCGCGAAGATACTAATGAAAAAAATCAATTTAAAAAGCTGTCGGGGGCGGTCGAATATTCAAAGGTATATAATCAAGATCGACCGCAAAAAATATCCAGTGTTGATCGGCAATAATATTCTGGCGCCGGCATTAAGAACCGTTCTTGAAAGTAAAAAAATAGCGATCATATCCAATCCACTGGTCAGCAGTCTTTATCGATCAAAATTGGTAAAGGCATTAAAGAAAAAACATTCAGATATACATGAATTCATTTTACCGGACGGGGAAAAGTATAAAAACGTGAACAGTGCGCTTAAAACATATAATTATCTGCTCAAAAATGCTTTTGACCGCTCAGATATGATAATTGCTTTGGGTGGAGGTGTGATCAGCGATCTGGCTGGCTTTGCGGCTTCAACTTATAAACGGGGGATAAAATATGTAATAATACCGACTACCCTGATGGGGCAGGTCGATGCCGCGATCGGCGGCAAAACCGGCATCGATATGATGGTGAAAAATTCAATCGGCACCTTTTATCAGCCGGATCTGGTGATCATTGACATCGATTTTATTAAAACCCTTTCCCGGCAGCATTTTATTGGCGGACTTGCCGAAGTGGTAAAATACGGGGCGATCAGAGACTCGGCATTGTTTTTATTGCTGGAGGAAAAGATCGATCTGATCAAAAAGCGTGATCCGGAAATATTGAAAGAGATCATAACACGTTGCATCGAAATAAAATCCAAAGTCGTGGCGAGAGATGAGCGCGAACAGACCGGTCACCGTTTAATACTGAATTTTGGCCATACTATCGGCCATGCGATCGAGTGCCTGTCTCAGTACAATATTGATCATGGAGCCGCCGTAGCGATCGGCATGGTTCTGGAAGCCGGGATCGCTAATAAGCTTGGTTTTTTAACCGGTCATGAACAGCAGCGCTTGAAAGATCTTATTTCAAATTTCGGGTTGCCGGTGCAGTTGCCTCAAAATATAAAAAGTACTGGTATTAATGAATGTATAAGGCAGGATAAAAAACAAAGAAATTCACGGATACAATTGCCGCTACTGATCGGTATTGGTAAAATAAAAATCAGGGAGGTGAAATGGGAAAAGTTATCGTGATCAATGGACCGAATCTTAATTTACTGGGCATAAGGGATAAAGAACTCTACGGTGAAAAAAACCTTGAGCAAATAAACAAGGAATTGCAGTTCAATGCTGATAAACATGAGTGCATGATCGAATTTTTTCAGTCCAATCATGAAGGCGAGATCATTGACGCGATACATAATGTCCGGGGCTACACCGGCATAATTATAAACGCGGGCGGATATACTCATACCAGTGTCGCGATACGTGATGCGATCGAGGCGATAAATGTACCGGCGATTGAAGTTCATATCAGCAATATTTATCAGCGCGAGGATTTCAGGAGAAAAAGTATTATTGCGACTGCCTGCCTCGGCCAGATCACGGGGCTGGGCTGGTATGGATATTTGCTGGCGCTGAACTTTTTTTGCCGGGGGTCGGCGCAATGAAATATTGTCAGCCGGATGAAAAGGGTAAATATGGTGAATATGGCGGCCGCTATGTACCTGAAACCTTGATGGCCGCTTTGCATGAGCTCGAAAGTAAGTACAACATGCTAAAAAAAGATACGAATTTCAATAATGAGCTCAAAGAACACTTGCGTGATTATGCCGGCCGGCCAACGCCATTATATTATTGCCGTCGGCTCACTGAATTGTGTAAAGGCGCAAAAATATTTTTGAAGCGCGAAGACCTGCTGCATACCGGCGCCCATAAAATGAACAATAGTATTGCCCAGGTGCTGATCGCCCGGAATATGGGTAAAAAACGCGTCATTGCCGAGACCGGCGCCGGTCAGCACGGGGTCGCAACCGCTACGGCCTGTTCATTATTAGGTATTGAATGTGTAATTTATATGGGTTCAGCCGATATAAAAAGGCAGCATGTCAATGTTCAGCGCATGGATTTGCTCGGCGCGCAGGTCATTGAGGTTGCTTCGGGCTCGAGAACTTTGAAAGATGCGATCAATGAAGCGATACGCGATTGGGTTACCAATGTCAATGAAACATATTATTGTATTGGTTCGGTTGTGGGTCCGCATCCTTACCCGATGATGGTGCGTGATTTTCAATCGATCATCGGTATTGAAACAAGAAGCCAATTCATGGAGCAATTCGGCCGCTTGCCCGATCTCCTTATCGCCTGTGTCGGGGGAGGCAGCAATGCTATCGGCATGTTCTATCCTTTTATTGACCAGGCAGTAAGGATGATCGGGGTTGAGGGCGGAGGTGCCGGGCTTGATTCGGGAAAGCATGCCGCTTCACTATGTCTTGGCCGTATCGGATGTCTTCACGGTGCTATGACCTATCTTCTTCAAGATGCCAATGGTCAGGTATTGCCAACCCATTCGGTTTCAGCCGGGCTTGATTATCCGGCGGTCGGACCGGAGCATGCCTATCTTAAGGATACAAAACGTATCGAATATACTTTCGCAACTGACCAGGAAGCGCTCGAGGCCTTTCGGACGTTAAGCCGTTATGAAGGAATAATTCCGGCACTGGAAAGCGCGCATGCTGTTGCCCAGGCAATGAAGTCAAGCCAAAACATGAAGAGGGAGCAGGCAATAATTGTGAACCTTTCAGGCCGTGGTGATAAAGACCTTGATATTATTGCCGGAGAATTATGAAAGCGCAGATGTCAATAAACAATGTATTCGAGCTGGCCAATGAAAAAAAGGAAAAAGTGTTGATAATATATATGACCGCGGGTTTTCCGGATCTTGACCGCTGCTTTGAAATGATCAGGGAAGCCGAGTCCGGCGGTGCTGATATTATTGAACTGGGAATTCCCTTTTCTGATCCGGTCGCTGACGGACCGACTATTCAATATTCATCGCAGATCGCTATTGAACAGGGCGCGACATTATCTTGCATACTGGAGCGACTTGAAAATGCATTGATCAAGGTGCCGGTCGTTATCATGACCTATCTTAATCCGTTATTAAGCATTGGTCGCTCAGAACTATTCAAGCGCTTGGTTTTAAGCAGGGTTAGCGGTCTGATCATTCCGGATCTGCCGGTTGAGATGGCGGCTGACTGGCCGGTCGCAGCCAAAGAGAATAATCTTGATCTGATAATGCTGGCCGCGCCCACTTCACCGCCCGAACGCCTGCAAGAAATTACATTGAAAAGCCAGGGTTTCATATATTGCGTGAGTGTCGCCGGCACAACTGGTACCCGGCAACAGCTTGATGAAAATTTACCAGTATTCCTGCGGCAAGTTCGATCCATGACCAATAAATCCATCGTGGCCGGTTTTGGCATATCAACACCGGATCATATATCAACCCTTAAACCATATGCTGATGGGTTCATTGTTGGCAGCAGGATAATCAATGCGATCAGAAATAATGAGAATATCAAAAATGTCGTCGCCGGATTTAAGGCGGCAACAAGGAGGAAAAAAAATGTTAGTTGTGATGCATAAGAATGCGTCCCCGGATGAGGTGGCAAAGGTCTGTGCACTGATCAAGGAAATGGGTCTTACTGCCCATTCGATCCCGGGCGCGCTGCGGGTAGCGATCGGTATCACCGGTAATAAAGAAATGGTTGATACCAACCGGATTGCGAGCATGAACGGCGTACTCGACATCATTCATGTGACCCAGCCGTACAAGCTGACCAACCGGGAAATGAAAGCCGAAGATACGGTAGTGAGCATCAAAGAAGCCAGGTTCGGCGGCGGTAATTTAACCGTTATTGCCGGGCCATGTGCGGTCGAAAATGAAGAGCCGTACATGGACGTTGCCCGGTCAGTAAAGAAATATGGCGCATCAATGCTGCGGGGCGGTGCTTTTAAACCGCGCACCTCACCCTACACTTTTCAGGGATTAGGTGAAGAAGGATTGAAGATCATGGCCAAGGCTCGCGCCGAGACCGGTTTGCCGATCGTATCCGAAGCGGTTGATACTGATACATTTGATATTGTGGAAGAATATGTCGATATGATACAGATCGGAGCACGCAATATGCAGAACTATTCATTACTACGCCGCGCCGGTCGTTCCAAAAAACCTGTGTTGCTCAAACGGGGTATGTCATCGACGATAAAAGAATTTCTCCTGGCAGCTGAATATATAATGTCCGAGGGAAATTATCATATTGTACTTTGCGAACGCGGGATCAGGACCTTCAGCGATTATACCCGTTTCACTCTTGACATCAGCAGTATACCGGAGTTGAAAAAACTAACTCATTTACCGGTGATCGCTGATCCCAGTCATGCGTCAGGAAAACGCGACATGGTGATACCACTATCCCGGGCATCGATTGCGGCGGGCGCTGACGGATTGATCGTTGAAGTGCATACTGATCCGGAGCAGGCACTTTCTGATGGCGCTCAATCGTTGACGGTTCCGATGTTCGAAAGAATGATGCAGGAGATCACGTTTATTACGCAAACAATAAAAGAACATAATGGCAAAATCGATAAAGGAGGAGATCGATGATAATAACAATGTCGGTAAGTGCCGAACGCAAGGATATTCAAAACGTAAAATCGAAAGTTGAAGAGCTCGGTTATGCAACCAAATTGTTTCAGGGCGAACGAAAGACCGTGATCCATGTAATCGGGGTGACCGAACGGGAAAAATTGATGAAGGCAGTTGAATCTATGCCCGGGGTCGAGAATCTGGTGCCAATACTAAGACCATTTAAAATGGCAAGCCGTGAGTTCCACCCTGAAAACACCGTGATATCGATAAACGGAAAAAAGATCGGTAATAAGGAGATCGTTGTCATTGCCGGTCCTTGCGCGGTCGAATCCGAAGAGAATTATCTGGAGATCGCCGAACTGGTCAAAGCGGCTGGGGCAAATTTTTTAAGAGGAGGTGCGTTCAAACCACGGTCTTCGCCCTATAGTTTTCAAGGATTAGGTGAAAAAGGTCTGGAGATAATGGCTAAGGCGCGCGAAAAGACCGGTCTTGGTATTGTTACTGAGGTCGTATCCGAAGTTGATGTACCCCTGGTCTTTAAATATGCCGATGTTTTCCAGATCGGTGCCCGCAATATGCATAATTTCCACCTGCTCAAAACGGTCGGACGATTTAATAAACCAGTGATGCTTAAAAGGGGTATGTCGGCAACGATCGAAGAGTGGTTGATGTCGGCTGAATATATTCTGTCTGAGGGAAACCCTAATGTTTTTCTCTGTGAGCGCGGTATCCGGACCTTTGAACGTTATACCCGCAATACGCTGGATATAAGCGCAGTACCGGTTATCGACAATCTCAGCCATTTGCCGGTAATTGTCGATCCCAGTCATGCCTCGGGTGATTCCAAGTATGTTTGTGCTCTGGCTAAGGCAGCGATTGCAGCCGGGGCTGATGGTTTGATGGTTGAAGTGCATATTGATCCCAGCCGTGCTCTTTCCGATGGCAAACAATCATTGAAGCCGGATGTGTTTATGGAACTTATGCAAGATCTAAAGAAGGTCGCTCAGGCAGTGGGCAGGACCTTATGAAGAAAGTGATATATCAAGGTGCTCGCGGATGTTTCAGCGAATTGGCTGCGCAAAAATATTTCGGGACTGGGATCAAGGTTTATGGCGTAAAAAGCTTCGAGGATGTTTTTGAAACGGTATGGCAAAATCACGGAGTCATTGGTATCATTCCGATTGAGAATTCACTTTCCGGCAGCATACATCGGAATTATGATCTCTTGCTTGCCTATCGCTACTGGATTATAGGCGAGATAAAACTTAAAATAACCTATAATCTTTTTACTAATAACGGTGCCCGGCCGGCCATGATAAAGGAAATCTGGTCACATCCGGCAACGCTTGATCAATGTCGAACTTTTTTCAATGCCAATCCTCGTTATGAACCGATTGCAGTTTATGATTCGGCCGGAGCGGCAAAATTACTTAGAGAGAAGAGGAAAAAAAATGCGGCGGTCATTGCCGGACCACAGGTGGAAAAGATCTATGGGCTGCGGACCATTGAAAAAGGGATCGAAGATAGTCCGGAGAATTATACGCGGTTTCTTCTAGTCAACCGTAAAAAAAATATCTATGGGGGTGAAGCGGCAAAAACCACGGTCGTCTTTGGCGTACAGAATGAACCTGGCATTTTGTTCCGCTGTCTGAGCATATTCGCGCTACGTAATATCGATCTTACCAAATTGGAATCCCGGCCGAATGTCGGTCGACCCTGGGAATACCTTTTTTATATTGATTTCAAGGGCAGTATAAAGGAGGAAAGATGCCAGCGAGCTCTCGAAGATCTTAACGAGAACCTTGCTTTTGTCCGATGCCTGGGTAGTTATGAAACAAGGGAAGATAAATGAATATTATCATACGTAACAGTAATAACGGCAAGGCCAATGGCCGGATAAAGGTCAGCGGCGACAAATCGATCAGCCACCGGGCTTTGTTGATCGGTGCCATTGCCCGTGGTTTGACCGTGATCAAAGGTTATTCGCAGGGCGGTGATTGCCGGTCGACGCTCAATTGCCTTCGACAACTAGGCATAGATATCGGTATTTATGATGATCGAATCGAGATCAATGGCAAAGGATTAAGAGGGTTTAATGAGCCGGCTAATATTCTGGATTGCGGAAATTCCGGCACTACCATGCGTCTGCTGTCGGGATTGCTATGTGGACAAAATATTACAACTGTTTTGACCGGTGATGATTCCTTGAGGAATCGACCCATGAAAAGGGTGATCGAACCTTTGACTAAAATGAATGCCCGGATCTGGTCCCGGGTTGGAAGCCGCGCTCCGCTTTCAATACAGGGAAACATTTTAAAGGCAATTGACTATACATTGCCGGTTGCCAGTGCTCAGGTCAAATCGGCATTGATCTTTGCCGGTATGTTGACCGATGGTATTACGACCATTGAAGAACCGGTTTTGACCCGAGATCACACCGAAAGAATGTTAATCGAATTTGGCGCCGATCTGGAACGGAATGGAAATAAGGTAAAAATTAAGCCTGATGTTTGTTTAAATGGTCATGAATTACTTATCCCGGGCGATATTTCTTCAGCGGCATTTTTTATTGTCCTGGCGTCGATTCTGCCAGGCGGCAGCATAACGATACAAAAAACCGGAATCAATCCGACCCGGATCGGCATTATCGATGCCATGCGATCAATGGGTGCGGATATAAAATTCGAAAATGCGGATGAACAATGCTGTGAACCGGTGGCTGATCTAACGGTCAAAGCTCGTACCTTGCGGGCGATCGAAATAAAAGGCGAGATCGTCCCGCGTTTAATCGATGAATTGCCGATCATCGCGGTTGCGGCAACCCAGGCTCAGGGTACTACCCGGGTCAGCGATGCTGGGGAACTTCGGGTCAAAGAAACCGATCGTATAAAGGCGATTGTTCAAGGATTACAAAAAATGGGTGCAGCAATATTAGAACAGGAAGATGGTTTTATCGTCGATGGGCCATGTAAATTACGGGGTGTTGTATGCCAGAGCTATAATGATCACCGGATCGCAATGGCGTTAGCGATCGCGGGTTTGATCGCTGAGGGCGAAACGGTAATACAAAACGCGGAATGCATTGACATATCATTTCCGGAATTTATGCAACTGATAAGGAGGGTGTGCGGTGAAAATGCCATCGGTATTTCAGAATAAGCCCCTGATCGCGAATGTCAATATTGAGCGCGCGCCGGTTGAGATATTTCAGCACTTATACGGTTCAGACCAATATGGATTTTTATATGAGTCATTGGAAAATGAAAAACAGCGAGGCCGATATTCATTTGTCGGTGGACGGCCCGGTATCGTATTTCAGTCCCGAAAAAGAACCTGTAAAATAATATCGAATAACAAGACAATAAATTATTCAGGCGATCCTTTTAATATTCTTGAAACAATGATCAAGCCGGGGAAACGGCAATCAGTACACGATGTCTTCAGTGGCGGCTCAGTCGGATATATCGCCTACGATGCGGTAAGAAATATCGAAAAACTGCCGGATAAGAATCCGGAGCATCCGAGATTGCCCGAATTCTATTTTATTTTTCCGACCGAGATCATAATATTTGATCATTATGAAAAAAAGATTTGTGTGGTCGTTTATCGCGGCAAGAAACGGCGGCAAGACCTGGTTGCGATTTTAAAGGGAAAAGCCCGGGTATATGATCATACATTATGTAATACTGGAAAATTCAAAATTAGATCGAATATGAAACGTGATCAATTCTGCAAGATCGTTAAAAAGGCGAAAAAATATATTGGAAACGGTGATATTTTTCAGGTTGTTCTTTCCCATCGTTTTGTTTCTTCGGTAAAATCACAGCCTTTCAATATATATTATAATTTACGTAAAACCAATCCTTCACCTTATATGTATTTTCTGAAACTGGGTGATTTGGCCGTGCTTGGTTCATCACCCGAGACCTTGATAAAATTACAAAATCGTCAGATAATAAGCCGACCGATTGCCGGCACGCGTCCCCGCGGCAAGAACAAGAGCGAAGATATGAAACTGGCTGATGAATTAATCAATGACGAGAAAGAAAGAGCCGAGCATGTTATGCTCGTCGACCTTGCCCGGAATGATGTCGGACGCGTCAGTGTTTACGGAAGTGTTAAAGTAACTGAATTAATGAAAATAGAAGAGTTCTCAAAGGTCATGCATATAACTTCCAAAGTCATTGGCGATCTTCGACCGGGCTTGAACGCCTTCGATGTATTTAAAGCGTCATTTCCGGCCGGCACGGTTTCCGGCGCACCCAAAGTACGGGCAATGGAAATAATCGAGGAACTGGAGACATTAAAAAGAGGTATATATGCCGGTGCGATCGGCTACTTCAGTTTTGACGGGAACATGGATTTTTGCATTGCAATCCGCACGATGATAATATATCAACAGAAAGCTTATATTCAAAGCGGCGCCGGCATTGTCGCCGATTCCGTACCCGAGAACGAATATCAAGAAACGATAAACAAAATGAGTGCATTAAAAAGCGCAATGGCTGCTAATTAATGGTATTAATGATCGACAATTACGATTCTTTTGTTTATAATCTGGTGCAGTATATTGGCAGTCTGAGAAAAAAGGTCATAACGATGAGAAATGATAAAGTCTCGATACGGCAGGTACAGCGGATGAAGCTGGAAGGCATAATCATATCACCCGGACCAGGAAGACCAGAACAGGCTGGTAAGAGCTGTGCCTTGATCGAACGTTTCAGCGGCCATATTCCGATACTCGGGGTTTGTCTGGGACATCAGGCGATCGCTCATGTTTTTGGCGGAAGAATAATAAAGGCAAAAGAATTGCTGCATGGTAAAATATCGGTGATACATCATGACGATCGTACCCTATTCAAAGGTATTGCCAACCCGTTCATTGCGACCAGGTATCATTCGCTTGTTGTTGATCATAGAGCTCTGCCATCCTGTCTGGAAATATCGGCCTGGACCAGTGACGGATCAATAATGGGGATACGGCATCGTCAGTTCAATGTCGAGGGCGTGCAATTTCATCCGGAATCGATACTAACTGAAGCGGGAATGAAAATAGTGAAGAATTTTTTGAACGGAGTATAAAATGAAAATATTGAATTATGAGGACTATAAGAAGCAGTTATCAATAACCAAAGATTATCTTATTGAAGAATCAGTATATAGTATTTTGAAAAAAGTGAAGGAGCAAGGTGACCGGGCAATACGCAAGTTCACGAAGAAATTCGATGAGATAGATCTTCAAGAATTACGGGTCAAAGAAAAGAACATAAAGCAGGCGGTCGAACAGCTCGATGCAAACTTGAGCAAAGCGATCGATTCATCGGCGCAACGGGCAAGAACCTTTGCGCAATTTCAGCTGAAACAGGTCGGTGATCTCAAGATCGAGATCGAAGCCGGAGTTGTCTGCGGTCAGATCGTGAGTCCGATCGAACGGGTGGGCGTGTATGTGCCTGGCGGTCGATATCCATTGGTTTCTTCGGTCATAATGGGAGTAGTACCGGCGCAAGTTGCCGGAGTAAGTGAGATTTGTGTATGTTCGCCGCCTGGCAGGGATGGTTCAATAAGCAAGGCAATACTTGGCTGTGCTGGAATGCTGGGAATTAGCGAGATCTATTGCATTGGCGGCGCCCAGGCGATCGCTGGTATGGCCTATGGCACCGAGACCATGAAAAAAGTCGATAAGATCGTGGGTCCGGGAAACAAGTATGTAAATCAGGCAAAAAAGGCATTATATGGTATTGTCGGCATTGATTTTATCGCCGGACCGACCGAAGTATTGATCATTGCCGACGATTCCGGTGATCCGGTATTGATCGCGGCTGATCTTTTGGCTCAGGCCGAGCATGATATCGAAGCCAAACCAGTGCTTGTATCAACATCCAAAGAGCTTTGGGATAGGGTGAAGGCGGAACTGAGAAAGCAGCTGGGAAATATTGATACGGCCAAAACCGCAAACATTGCCCTTGAAAAGAATGGTGTTTGTATCATTGTTAAAAATATTGAGGAAGCGGTTAGGGTTGCCAATGAGCAGGCGCCCGAGCATCTGGAATTACAGGTCAAGGATCCGGACCGTATCGTCGGGGAGTTGAGGCATTATGGTTCACTATTTATCGGTCAATATGCGGCTGAAGTGCTGGGTGATTATTCCAGCGGGTTGAATCATACATTGCCGACCAACCGCGCGGCGCGTTATACCGGGGGCTTAAGCGTTTTTGATTTTATCCGGCTGCAAACTACTTTGCGGGTCGATAAAAAAGGTTTTAAAAAGATCGCATCGGACGCCGAAGTTTTGGCCCGCGGCGAGGGTCTGACCGCGCATGCCAATGCGATAGGGTTAAGACACAAAAAGTAATCCCTCTTCGCGGTTCTCTAACCGGCCATCAAAATATAAATACAAATCCCTCTTTGTAAAGGGGGATATAAAGGGATTATGATTAAAGTAATAACATTTAATTGACACCGCATACACAGTCGTTATAATGTTTCATGAAATACACAAAACGACACGCACAGGCTGGGTTGAAGACAAAACTTCCCAAGCTGGAGGTTTTGCCCAATCAATACCAGAATTACCGGATCACGATCACGATCCCGGAATACACTTCTTTATGCCCCAAGACCGGTATGCCGGATTGCGGGACCATAACAATTGAATATGAGCCCAAAAAGCATTTTGTCGAGTTAAAATCCCTGAAACTGTACATACTTGCCTATCGTAATCTGGGCATATTCTATGAAAATGCGGTGAACCGGATCATGCGCGATTTCGTGCAGGCGGTAAAACCCCGCTGGGCAATAGTGCGCGGCGAATTCAATCCCCGGGGCGGCATTTTGTCCCGGGTCGAAGCCCGGTACGGTAAAATTCATTAGTTCTTTAACACATCTTGATTTTTCCTGTTTTTCAGAATATAATTAGTTATGTCCACGAAGCGTAAACAGTATATTCTTCAAGTAGGTAAAGAAAATGAAATGCGGGAGCTTCAATTTGAACTTGATTTTCAGGCAACCCTGTCAATCCAGGAGCGTTTTCAAATGATGTTTCATATGTCGAGAATCATAAAAAGGATGTTGCTGCAAAATGGACATCGAAAACCTGTTGAGATCATTCAACGACCATAAAGTCAAATTCGTAATAATCGGCGCCGCGGCCTTTCCGATATATGGCTATGCCCGGACGACGCTGGATATTGATATTTTCATCAAACCGACCAGGATCAATGCCCAAAATTGCCTGGAAGCTCTAAGTAAATGTGGTTATGATATATCTGACCTTACAATTGAGCAATTGCTGAGTAAGAAAACCCTGTTTCGCCAATATTATTTAGAGATCGATATTCATCCGTATGTAAAAGGAATTACCTTTGAGACGATCTGGAAACACCGGGCCAGGAAAAAACTCGGTAAAGTCTTAACTAATTTTGCCAGTCTTGACGATTTAATAAAAATGAAGAAGGCAGCCGGAAGATTCAAAGATAGACAGGATCTTAAAGTTCTTTTAAGATTAAGAGAAAAAATCTGCTAAAGCACTG
>MEUM01000155.1:0-739 GCA_001771735.1 Caldifarciminota bacterium RBG_13_43_14
GGTGATCCTGGAAAAATTACCGGATCTTTGCCGGGCATTCGGTAATAAAAGGCTATATGCCTGGACAATAGCCAAATTAGGTCGGTTATCGATTATCGAAGGGAAAAGTGCTGAAGCCAAAGCGCAGATCGATCGTAGCATGATAATAGCCGAGGAAATAAATGACTCAACTCTCAAGATCTATAATCTGATAACCAGTGGATTGCAGGCGATCAGTCAAAATGAAATTGACATTGCCCGTAATAATTTTACGCAAGCAAAGACTATCGCCCAGGAAAATGCTTTGCAGGAATATCAGGCATTCTCATATGCTGGTCTTGCCCGATTGGAGAAAATCAACAATCAAACGGTTGAGGAAATAGGTAATCGTTCTGAATATGAAAAAATGATCGAAAAAATGACTGACAGTTTACCCGAGGATATCAAGAATAGCTATAAGAATAACTTTCTTAACGCTATCAGTTGATCTATTTTAGCAGCACTATCTTTTTAAGCAATAGGTTCGGACCGCTTTCCAGTTCAGCGAAGTAAATACCAGCCGGCAATCTGTTCCCTTTGTTATCGATTGCGTTCCAGTTCCAAGTATTTATGCTATCATCAAATCCCTGCTCAATCACCTGACGTCCGGTTACGTCATAGATCGCAAGTTTTGCCGGCGCGATCATGTTCGCAGGAAAAACAAATTGCATTTGTCCCTTGCTCGGATTAGGGATGATTTCAAAACCAGCGATCGCATGAT
>MEUM01000155.1:893-2195 GCA_001771735.1 Caldifarciminota bacterium RBG_13_43_14
AGCTGTTTTCCACAACAAATACATAATCAGGATAAAAAATATTGGGCGATGCATTGAATCGTGAAACACCGGTCGAACCATTATGCGGATATGTTGAATCAGCACCGCCGGATGCAACATCCATATAGCCAAAGAAATCACCGGAACCATTGAAACTGAAACGAGCAAATCCAATATAAAAATAACTTGCATCCCAGGTTACAAAAAGCGTATCCAAGGTATGTGCATGCAGCATTTCATAGGCATTGGAAAAATCTTTGACATAATTATCACCGATCATAATAGTATGCGGCGAGAGCGAATCACCCGGCACGACCATTTGGGGTTCGGCGCCAAGCGCGTTGATCAAACCATCTTCATCTTCTACTTTCAGGGCAAAGATTAAAGTATCAAGCGGTGGTAAGCCACCTAATGATTGCTTAACCGTATCTCCGTAAGCACCGGGCGTGGTCCAGGTCTGATAATACTCTTCAGCGGCATTGAACTCAGCATCATTTGTCATTTTTGTTCGCGAAAATTTCAATGTATAGCCAGAATTGCAGGGATCACCCAGACTATCATCCGACACGATAGTCCAGATTAATTCCATTTTACCTTCGCTATAACCTACTGTGTCAGCGGCTAAATTGGTGATCGGTTCGGGTTGACAATTCAATCCCAGAAATCCCATACAGCGGCGGTAAAACTCGGAATAAGTGTTGGGATGATCAGTACTTGTAATGCCGCTTAAAGGGAATGTATGATACAGTGTATTACCCGGAGGTCGACCATCCTTGTCAAAATAATTCCCCCAGCCGACTGAACGGAATGCTGACCATCGATCCAGGGGATTGCCGCTCATCAATATATTACGGCCAGGACTAATTGCCCGGATCGAATCGACATAATTATCCACCAGATCCTGATAATCGAATTTGAGCGTCTCGTCGCGGGCAAAGAGATTCACACCATACAAAGTATCAACATTACCGGTAGTATACGGTGCCCCATCACCCACATAAGTAGCTTTGAATAAAGAAAACAGCGAGGAGGTATTATACATAGCACCGAAATCATTACCTTCCATCATTGCCGCAGCACCATAAATATAAATTTCATTATACAATGAATCATTCTCAGTATTGGTCATTACCCCGGCGCTTGCGTCCGCAGTGCGGTAGCCAAAATCAAGCATTAATGCCTCATAGGCGCTTAAACCCAGTATTCCCTGGTTGCGTATCGGCAAAGTTTCGCTGACCACGACAAAATACTGCCCATTGGTATTCAATTCCATTAACTGGTCAAACATGGCAAACTCAAGAT
>MEUM01000155.1:2224-2544 GCA_001771735.1 Caldifarciminota bacterium RBG_13_43_14
GGATCTTCATTCCACGGCGTCAATGGATTATCATAGTTTTCATCATCAAAATACCAGCATTTTTTACCACCAACACCAGTATCCGGGCTTGAAGGTATGATCTTTATGTCTCCGGTTATTGGATTAAGACCGGTCGGAACTGTTCCGCTTAATGACCAGTTCCGGACAAATATATCTTCATAAGGACTTAATGCCCGGCTCATCCAGGTCATCGCAACTGTCTCACCATAACGAGTATGAACATCAGGATACATTTGAACGCTGGCGCAATTTACCGGGATCGAGTCAATTGATTTCAAGCTACTGTTTACATAAGCACG
>MEUM01000155.1:2601-2692 GCA_001771735.1 Caldifarciminota bacterium RBG_13_43_14
TGCGGCTATCACCGCCAGTTCGCCAGCTTATCTTCACATGATTATTGAGCAATCCACCATCAACTTTATAAAAATTTCCATAGATCGATCG
>MEUM01000155.1:2714-3444 GCA_001771735.1 Caldifarciminota bacterium RBG_13_43_14
TCATCGTAAACAACAAGAAATCCAGAATCACAATACGCAACCCGGCTCATTGGCACATATTGTTTTATTGAATCCGGTTGGCGTACTGGTACTTTTCTCATTTCTACGCCATTCGGATCATATAAGCCGTACATTATAGTAGGCCAATTGGCAAAATCATAATGCACCCAGGTAACAACAAACTCACCGCTTTCCCGGCTATCAATTGATGGTTGTTTACGTGAGGTTGCACCATCATCAATACGAAAAACATCCCAATCCTGTATCCGGCAAAGGATCTGAGTACGATTTGGCGGACGGAAAGAAGAATCCTCCCATACCGTGACAAAGGCATTTGCCGGATTTGCGGTAATATCCGGGTAGATCTGGCGAAAACGATTATAGTCATCGATCGACACTGGTTCGTTCTTGCCGTCTAAAGCTCCGCCCCAGTCTAACGTCTGGCGGTATATGTCAAAATCACCCCAGCGGCTGTCCTGCCAGGCAACAAAACCCCGCGAGCCATGCGTACCGACCGCGGGCATGGTCTGTCTGGATAGACCGCGGTCATTATCCCATATCAAAATCGTATCCGGATTCCATTGAGAAAATGCAAATGAGGTGAAAACAAAAGTAAATAATATAGCTAACGAAAATCTTCTCATAATACCTCCCCTATTTCGATACTTAATTATAGAAGTTATATATTAATTGTCAAGTCTGCTTTGCAAGGCTAAAGCCTTGCCCTACG
>MEUM01000155.1:3906-4052 GCA_001771735.1 Caldifarciminota bacterium RBG_13_43_14
GCTTTCTTTTAAAAGTACAGGGAGACAGCATGACCGGCGCCCATATCTTTGACGGCGATATGGTAGTAGTCAAACCAAGCAAGGAAGCATTGAACAATGAGATCGTGGTCGCCAATTTTGAAGGAGAAACAACGGTGAAACGTTTG
>MEUM01000155.1:4114-5801 GCA_001771735.1 Caldifarciminota bacterium RBG_13_43_14
GGAATTCGAGATCATCGGCAAGGTCATCGGAGTTATAAGGAACGTATGAAGACGCTACACGCTTCACGCTATACGCTAAACGCTATAAGGACCGTAATGCGTAGCGCGTATCGCGTAGCGCGAAAAAATCCTCCGCCGAAGGCGGATAATTCCATGCGAAGCATAAATTCCAGCGACGCAGTCGCGTATTTCCAGTGCGAAGCACTAGATTCAACGCCGAAGGCGTATGTCTTCAGCGACGCAGTCGCGTATATTCGGTGATCTGTAAATGTATCTCTGTGTTGATCTGGATGCCTTCTTTGTTTCAGTAGAGCAGGCATTGAACCCCGAGCTCAAAGGCAAACCGGTTATTGTCGGTGGCCAACCTCAGGAACGCGGTGTTGTTGCCTCGGCATCATATGAAGCGAGAAAATTCGGTGTCCATTCGGCCATGCCTACTGCCCGCGCGTATCAGCTCTGCCCCCAGGCGATTTTTTTACGTGGTAATTATCATAATTACGAGGAATATTCAGAGGCATTTCACAAAATCCTTAAGAACTATTCGCCGGCCGTGAAAATGGTTTCGATCGACGAAGCATATATCAATATCAAAGGCACGGAACGTCTTTTAGGATCACCGTTAATAATTGCCTTAAAAATAAAAAATGAGATAAAATCAAAACTTAATATCCCCCTTTCTATCGGGATAAGTGCAACCAGGGTTATTTCCAAGATCGCCTGCGATCGATCAAAACCAGATGGTTTAATACTGGTCAAACCGGGCGAAGAAAAAGAATTCCTCGCCCCCCTTGAGGTCGGCGCATTCCCCGGCATCGGGCCAAAACATAAAGAAATACTCAATCGTTTGAATATCAATACGATCGGCGAACTGCTTAACCGTCCGGATTGGATAGCCGAATCAGCGCTTGGCAATTATTATAAAGTAATAAAATTCTTTATTGAAGGCGGTGATTACCACCGAAGCTTTGATGGAGTAAAATCCATAAGCCGGGAAACAACGCTTAACCAGGACAGTTCTGATAAAAATATTATTTATGCGCTATTCATTTATCTTATCGAACGCAGTTGCAATACACTTCGGGAGAAAAAACTACTTGCCCGAACGCTAACCGTAAAGGTTCGTTTTGCTGATTTTAAAACGGTTTCGAAAAGATGCCCGCTTCCGGAAACAAATGCCCAGCAGACCGTATACGAACAAGGTGCACCTATTCTCGAAAGCCTTCTGGCTGAGAAAAAAAGAATACGGCTCATTGGTGTCGCCCTATCGCGTTTCATGCATGACGGCATGCAACCTTCGATATTCAAATTGGAGGAAGAAAGACTAAAACGCCTTAATAATGCCATGGACCAGGCACGGGATAAATATGGTTTTGGTTGTCTTGCCGCCGCCAAAACCCATATCCTGAAAAAGCAATTTAGGTCGAATAAAAATGGCTATACCCTACATACCCCTTCTCTATCACAGTAATTACGGCCGGGGTGGTTCTTCCTTTGCTGCTTTGCTTGAATCGCTGGCGCAATACGGCATAAAACATTGCGGTATTGCCGATAATAATTTTTTTGGGCTCCCTGAATTCCTTAATTATTCAAAGGCCTATGGCATCAAACCATTGATCGGCGGTCATCTGCTGATACCGGTTAAGGATCTGAAAAAAAAGATATATTTTTTCACCAAAAATAAAAAGGG
>MEUM01000156.1:0-9618 GCA_001771735.1 Caldifarciminota bacterium RBG_13_43_14
GTTTCTGGTATTCATAAGCGCTTCTCGAGATCTCTCTCTGGAAAAAACCTTTCTCGATTGCCGGAATAACACCCCCGAGCTTATCGATCTTATTAAAATATTGATATGCTCCTTTTTCCAGCTCATTGGTCAGGTTCTCTAGAAAATACGATCCGCCAAGCGGATCGATCGTATTCGCAACACCAGTTTCATAGGCTATGAGCTGTTGAGTTCGCAGAGCAATCTTCACCGCTTTTTCGGTAGGCAAAGAATAGGTTTCATCCATTGAGTTCGTATGCAGAGACTGTGTTCCGCCCAATACCGCGGCCAATCCCTGAAATGCAGTTCGCATAATATTATTCTCTGGCTGTTGAGCGGTCAGGGTACACCCGGCGGTCTGTGTATGGAATCTCATCAAGTATGATCGCGGATCCTGAGCGTTGTATTTATCCTGCATCATCCTCGCCCAGATACGGCGTGCGGCCCGGTATTTTGCGATCTCTTCAAAAAAGTCGAGATGGGAGTTGAAAAAGAATGATAACCGGGGTGCGAATTTATCGACTTGCAGACCAACCTTGACTCCATACTCAACATAGGTAAAACCGTTTTTCAATGTGAATGCCAATTCCTGCAAGGCAGTCGCGCCAGCTTCTCGTATATGATAACCTGAGATCGATATCATATTCCATTTTGGGGCATGATCCGAGCAATAGATAAATGTGTCAGTGATAATCCTCATCGATGGTTTGGGCGGATATATCCAGGTTTTCTGTGCTTGATATTCTTTCAGCATATCATTCTGTATCGTGCCGGTCAACCGATTGGCTGGTATACCCTGTTTTTCTCCGACAACGATATACATCGCCAGTAGCATCGCGGCTGGCGGATTTATCGTCATCGAAGTGGAAATCTGATCAAGAGGTATGCCATTAAATAAGATCTCCATATCGCGCAATGTATCGATCGCTACACCGCAGCGTCCTACTTCACCCCGGGCAAACGGATCATCAGAATCACGACCGTAAAGGGTTGGAAAGTCGAAAGCAACTGATAGTCCGGTTTGACCATGATTCAAAAGATATTTATATCGCTTGTTCGTATCACGAGGTGTGCCAAACCCAGAAAACTGCCGCATTGTCCAGAGGCGACCCCGATACATATTAGTATACACACCCCTTACATACGGAAATTCCCCTGGATAACCAAGATCGCGGGTATATTCAAAATCACCCAATTCATCGGGCGTGTATAACGGTTCTACTGGTATGCCAGATACGGTCGCGAATTTATTGTCCCGCTCCTCGCATTCCCGGTTTTTCTTTTCCCATTCCTCTCGCTTCATAGTACCTCCCCCCGTCTTTTCACCATTTGATCTTTTTTGTTTTTTATGGGAGTATTCATCACCCGCATTACGATCTCAGTTGCAGCTTTGTACGGATTGATCCTGCGTTCATATATATCATTAATATAATTCTGCAAGCGATCAGCGCTTATTCTCGAGTGAATTTGACTGCTTATATTACTTGAGATTAGTCCAAGAAAATAATTGGCGGCCTTTATCTTTCTCTCTTCGGCATAACGACCACTAGTCTGCAAATATTTGCGGTGATCTAACAATGACCCGACCAGTTCATCGATACCCTCATTCCGCGTTGCCACAGTTCGTATGATCGGGCATGTCCATCCATTTTTCGGTTCCTTTAGGTCAAAAGCGAATTTTAATTCAGTCAAGATCCTTTCGGCGCCGTCACGATCGCCTTTATTCACGACCATTATATCACTGATCTCGAGGAGACCGGCTTTCATGGTCTGAATACTATCACCAGATTCCGGGACCATAACTACAATTGTAGTATCACCAACCTGAGCGACATCGAGTTCGACCTGCCCAACGCCGATCGTCTCAATAATAATGAAATCCATACCCGCCGCATCAAGCACCAGGACAACATCCTTGGTTTTTTCAGCCAATCCGCCCAGACTGCCGCGTGTCGCCATACTGCGAATAAAAACCTTGTCGTTCAAGGCAAGATCGTTCATCCTTATACGGTCTCCCAATAAGGCACCGCCGGAAAAAGGTGATGAGGGATCGACCGCCACGATGCCGATTCTCTTACCCCGGGTCAATAAATGTTTTGCAATAACATTCACTAGAGTTGATTTACCGGCGCCCGGAGGCCCGGTAATCCCGACATAATAAGCATGCCCGGTAAATGGATATAATTGTTCGAGCAATTCAATATTACCGTTCTCGATTTCGCTGATCACCCGCGCGATCGTGCGTTTATTTCCGGTTCTGAAGGATCGTAGATAGTTATTCATAAATAGTGGTTTTACACAAAATGACGAAAACCCGATGATTTTGATTGATGTATTGGCTAAAACGGTTCTCACTCAATATTTGCATTTGAATTTCACGCAGTGGCATTTTGCTGTTTTTTCTCAATTTTTGCCCAGGTATCCCTCAGCGTTACCGTACGGTTAAATATCAGTTTTTCAGATCCGGAATCTTTATCAATGCAAAAATACCCCAGTCGCTCAAACTGCAAATATTCACCAACCCGGGCTTCGGCCAGACTCGGCTCAAGCTCGGCATCGGTAATAATCGCAAGTGAATAAGGATTAATGAAATCAATAAAACTCTTATCCTCCGGGACGTTTTCAGGATCCGGTTTTGTGAATAAACGATCGTACAATCGGATCTCGGCGCTGATCGCATGCTTTGAAGATACCCAATGAATAGTTGCTTTGACCTTGCGGCCATCCGGAGCATCACCGCCCCTGGTCTGCGGGTCATAAATGCAGTGTATCTCGCTGATATTTCCTGCTTCGTCTTTTTTAATGTTTGTGCACTTAATAAAATAGGCATAGCGCAAACGTATTTCCCGGTTCGGAGCAAGACGATAGTATTTGGGTGGCGGATCCTCACGAAAATCATCCTGTTCGATATAAAGTATTTTGCTGAACGGCACCTTACGTGTACCAGCATTCGGATCTTCCGGATTATTGATCGCATCAATTTCCTCGACCTGATCATCTGGATAATTATCAATAATTAGCTTGAGCGGCCTCAATACCGCCATGGCGCGTTTTGCCCTGCGGTTCAGATCTTCACGCAAATAATGTTCTAATTTTGCGATGTCGATCACGCTGCTGGTCTTGGCGATGCCAATATCACGAGCAAATTGCCTGATCACTTCGGGTGAATAACCGCGCCTTCTCAAACCGGCCAGGGTCGGCAATCTGGGATCATCCCATCCATTGACATACCTTCCCTCAACCATTTTTTTTATCTTACGAGTACTTGTTATGATATAGTTTAAATTGAGCCGGGCGAACTCAGTTTGCTGAGAATGATATATACCGAGTTGATCTAGGAACCAGTCGTACAATGGTCGATGGTCCTCAAATTCCAGTGAACATAGCGAATGAGTTATACCCTCAATCGAATCCGATTGACCATGAACCCAATCATAAGTCGGATATATGCACCATTTATCACCTTGACGATGATGCACCTGATGCAGTATACGATACATGACCGGATCTCGCATATTCATATTGGGATGGGACATATCGATCTTGGCTCGCAATACGCTCGATCCATCGGGGAATTCCCCTTTTCGCATGCGCTCGAACAGATCAATGTTATCCTCGATACTGCGGTCTCGAAAGGGACTGTTTTCCCCGGGCTCGGTTAAAGTTCCTCGATACTGCCGTATCTGCTCTGCATTAAGATCATCAACATAAGCTTTGTTATCTTCAATGAGTTTTATTGCCCACTCATAAAGCTGATTAAAATAATCAGAGGCGTAAAATTCTCGATCGCCCCAATCAAAACCAAGCCAGCGTATATCTTCTTTTATGGCGTCGATGTACTCCTGCTTTTCCGCGACCGGATTGGAATCATCAAAACGAAGATTGCATAAACCGCCATATTCTTCAGCGATCTCGAAATTTATGCATATCGCCTTGGCATGACCGATATGCAAATAACCATTGGGTTCAGGCGGAAAGCGAGTATGAACTTTGCCGCCAAAACGATTGTTCCGGTTGTCTTCGGTGATGATTTCGCGGATGAAATCAGTGCTCATGATTCGATCAGTTATCCTTCTTTTTTTCTTAAAGTTTATCTTTTATGGGCAAATATATTTCCATTACTGATTCATCACTGTCCGGAATGAACCGTTCGTCATACCATTCTAATTCGCAGGCTTCGTTATCGTATTCATAGGGTGCGGTCGGCAGCCATTCACCGTAAATGCAGCCGTACGTTTTTGCCAGACCGTCAAGCTTACCCTTATGCTGGAATCTGGCATATTTATGTTTCGGGATAGTTTTATAGGTCATGCCTTCGGGTATGTTCTTGGTATCATTAACGATAAAACCAACCAAATGAAAAAAGGTGTATTTATTTTCTTCAGACATCGGTTGCATTGCATAGGAAACACCCAGCATGACTTTTTCTTTCGCGATCCCCTTGATCTCTGAACAACGTTCCATGAATCGCTTCCAGAGCTGAGGAAATAGATTATGATCCGAGCTAGCAAACGTGTTCAAGCCGACAACGGTCATTTTGCCCATTTCAACGATCTCTACATTTTCAACACATTTCTGGCAGCCAACACATCCCTGAGCAATTGCCAGTCCGGTAGACATGATCAAAATTATGATCATTGTGTTTATTATTTTAAGCATGTTTTCTCCTTTGCCTTCCTACAGGCCTTTAAAATCCTGACGCGGCAATCATCATTCATATGCGAACTTCCGCATATTGATTTAAATAACAAGTCCGAATTTTATCTTCAAAATAATGAATAAGATAGATTTTAGGCGCTGGGTGGCGAATCTGAACCGCGAGTACAACATTAGCCATCCTGCTCGTTGAATAACGGCAATCTTAGGATGGCGTAGTATTTCTGATTCACCTTTCGTTATGACAATAGGATGTTGTTTATTGCTCATGTGATTGCGGGTGAGTATGAGCCCACAAGCTTAAATTTTATCTTCAAATAGGAAATAATAAGTTAGATTAATTTTAAGCGCGGTGTGGCGAATCTGAGCCGCGGTAGCATATTATAATACGCTTTGTCCCAGTATCTCGGTAATATCCATGACCAACACATCGCTGTTGCGTGCTTTCAATGTCTCTTCGAACATCTGCAAGCAATAAGGACAGGCAACCGCAATGATCTCGGCGCCGGTCGCCAGCAATTGATCCAATCGGACATCGACAATACGCTCGCCTTTGTGCCAATCCATCCACAAACCACCACTACCCGCTCCACAGCAAACGCTCAATGACCGGGAAAATTCCTCGACTTCAAATAATTCAAGACCGGGGATGTTTTGAAGCACTGCTCTGGGTTCATCATATATATTGTTCTGTCTTCCCAGGGTGCAGGGATCATGATATACTACCCGCTTTACGAATGGCCGCTGAGCAGCAATTTTCCCCGATGCCATCAATTCAGCAAGTAATTGTGTAATATGCATCGTCTCAAAATTACCGCCCAATTCAGGATATTCCTGGCGGAAAGCAGTAAAGCAGTGGGGTGAAGAAAACACTATGCGCTGTACACCTGCTTTCTGATAAGCGGATATATTGGCCTGAGCGACCTGCTTATAGGTTTTTTCCGCACCGACCCGGCGAATCGCTTCCCCGCAGCAACTCTCGGAATCACCGATTACCCCGAATCGAATACCGGCTTTTTTCAATAACCCAGCCGTGGCCTGAGCAACTGATCTTGCCCGGCTATCATAGGCTGGCAAACAGCATGGATTATAAAGGAGTTCCATTGAACGATCAAAAATTGCAACTCCGGCTGCTTTTGCCCATTCGCCCCGGCGTTCTCTCGGTTCGCCCTGTGGATTCCCGACATTATGGATCTTCTGAACTATCGATTTCAGCGTTTCCGGATAGGAACTCGCCTCAACCAGCAGGCGCCGTGCCGCGCGTAAAATATTAGGTGTATGTACTGACAACGGACATTGTTCAACACATGCCTCGCAGCCAACGCATCGGTATATACGATCGATCTCGGCGGTCAATTTATCTTTGTCTTCGCTTGAAGCAATTATGCCCATCAGGGTTTCGAACGAAAACCGGAACACCGGAAATTCATAAGTTCCGACTTGATACCATGGACAAATACTGGCGCATTTTCCACAAGTATAGCATTTGTAAGCATCACCGGCTCCTTCTTCGATCAAAATATCCCTGAGTTCGGGGTCGATTTCAATGTAAATGGATTTTTTATTTTCAGCCAAGTATCGCCTCCACCATTTTCAATAATTGCTCGTCCGTATAGTTTCTCTGTTGAGCCGCGCCGCTCGGGCAGGCGGCGATACAGCAACCGCATTGTTGACACAGCGCTTCATTAACACGCACGACATTCTTGCTTTCATCGAATTCGCGCGCCTCATAAGGACAGGTGTTGATGCAGATCCGGCATCCACAGCATAGGTCTTCATCGACAAAAGCAATCATCGGTTCAGTCTGCAATGTCCCCATATTGAACATGACAATAACCTTGCTGGCGGCAGCTGATGCCTGAGCAACCGTCTCAGGGATATCCTTGGGTCCCTGAGCGCATCCCGTAAGGAAATATCCTGCAACCAGGGATTCAACCGGACGCAGCTTGGGATGAGCTTCATTGAGAAATCCCTGTTGATTGACCGGGATTCTCATTTTACGGGTAAGATCGATCGTCCCTTTGCTTGGCACTGCGGCCATTGCCAGTACGACCATATCGCACACAACCTTTATCGGCCGGCCAGATGAAACATCAGTCGACCAGACCGCCAGTTGATCATTCTCTTTTACAATCCGACCCGGTTTGCCACGCAGATAAATAACTTTCTCCTCTTTAGCCCGGATATAAAATTCTTCATAGTCCTTACCACCGGTTCTAACGTCGATCGTATATACAAGAGCTTCGCTATCCGGTACCCGTTCCTTATAAAGTAAAGCGTGCTTCAGCGCATACATACAGCAGAATTTTGAACAATAAGACAGATTATGTTCAGGATCGCGGGATCCAGCACAAGAAATAAATGCAATGGTTTTCGGAACTTTATTATCCGAAGGCCTTAATATTTCACCATTGGTCGGACCGGAAGCAGACAACAACCTTTCAAACTGCAGGCCATTTATTACATCTTGGTATTTACCACCACCGTATTCGACTAATTTCTCCACTGGATACAAATCATAACCGGTAGCGACAACGATTGCGCCAACTTCGTATTCACTGAATGTATCGGCCCGGCGATGATCGATTGCCTTAGGCTCACAGACGGTTTCGCATTCACGGCATTCACAGCAGACAGCGCAGTTCAGACATCTTTCTGCCTCATGCCGAGCCGCACCTTCATCATAACCAAGTTCGACTTCGTCGAATCCATTACGTTTCTCGCGATTTAATTTGGGCATTCTCGTCCGCATAATTCTTTTCAAGTGCTGCAGCGGTTCCTTGTCCGGGCGGGCTTTTGGCTGAGCTTCGGTATCGATCTTGATCCCGCTGATCTTCGCATGTATTGCGGCAGCTGCTTTCTGCCCAGCGGCAACTGCCTCAATAACCGTTGCCGGTCCACTTACCAGGTCACCGCCTGCAAAAACATCGGCAACCGTCGTTTCTAGCGTTACCGGATCAACGATCAACGTTCCCCACTTAGTGGTCTCAAATTCCTTTGGCAGCCAGTCGATCTTAGGTCGTTGTGATATCGCCAAAATAATATTGTCAGTGGCTACTTTAAATTCGCTGTTTGGAACCGGGATCGGACGCCTTCGACCGGAAGCATCAGGTTCGCCAAGTTTCATTCTCACGCATTCGATCTCCTGAACTTTCTCCCGCCCGTGAATTTTTACCGGTGCAACCAGAAACTCGATTTTTATACCCTCAGCCTCGGCTTCTTCGACCTCCCAGTAATTAGCCGGCATTTCTTTTCTGGAACGCCGATATAGTATCGTAACGTCGCTGCCCAGTCTTCTGGCTACTCGTGCCGCATCAAGCGCCGCATTACCACCGCCGATCACTGCGACCTTCTTACCGATCATGACTTTTTCACCGCTGTTTATCTTCTTTAGAAAATCGATGCAGTGGATGACGCCATTGAGTTCTTCACCCGGGACATCAAGTTTTATCTCTTCATAAGCACCGGTCGCAATAAAAACTGCCCGGTATTCACTGCGCAAAGCTTCAATGCTGTAATTTTCACCGATTTTGACACCGGTCTTTATTTCGACGCCGAACGATTCGATGAAATCAATATCCGCTTTCACGGCATCTCGAGGTAGTCTAAATTCAGGTATACCCAACACTAACATACCGCCGGCAGCATTCTCGGCTTCATAAACCGTGACCCGGCAATTTTTCAAAGCCAGAAAATAAGCGCATGAAAGACCGGCTGGTCCAGCTCCGACCACCGCGATTTTATCGCCGGTAGGAGTTTGCTTGTTCAATGAATAATCACCGTGATCGGCAATATACCTTTTTAAAGATGCAATCGCAATTGGTTCATCGACCTCAGAACGCACACAATCCGATTCACAAGGGTGATTACAAACACGACCGCAAACACTCGCAAATGGATTTGCCTGCCGTTCAAGGGCCAACGCCTCTTTGTATTTTCCGGCGCGGATCAGGGAAATATATCCCTGAACATTTACTCCAGCCGGGCAGGCCACCCGGCACGGAGCCCAGCCGGTTTTTTTGATCGTAAAACGATTCGGTACCGATTGCGGCGACGGCCGGTAAATGGCTTTTTTCATTCCCAGATCACACTCGAACTCATCATCTACGATCGAAACAGGACAGCTTTTACTGCAGTCAGCGCAGCCGTTGCATTTTTCCCAATCAACATAAGGTGACTTTCTTCTTATTTTAACTTTGAAATTTCCAACCGTACCGGATATTTCTTCAACCTCGCTGTAAGTCAGCAGCTCTACTTTTTCATGATGACCGATTTCGACCATTTTCGGGGTCAATATGCATTGTGAGCAATCCAGCGTAGGAAAGGTCTCGGATAGTTGAGCCATATGCCCGCCGATCGAGGGCGTTTTCTCTACCAATACGACTTCATAACCGGCATTGGCAATATCGAGGGCGGATTGAATGCCGGCAATACCGCCGCCAATAACCATTGCTTTTTTGGTTACCGGTACTTGACCAGGGGTCAAGGCCTGGTTCAATCGAACCTTCTCAATTATCGATGAGATTATCTTGATCGCCTTTTTCGTAGCCAGATCAATATCATCATGGATCCAGCTGCATTGTTCGCGGATATTGGCGATCTCTACTAAATATGGGTTTATCCCTGCTTCCTCAGCGGCCCGACGAAATGTCGGTTCATGAAGCGTATGACTGCATGCCGCAACCACGATTGATTCAAGATTCTTTTCCTTAATCTTCGCTTTAATCAAATTCTGCCCCGGATCCGAGCACATGTAATTATAATCTTCACAATGAGCAACTCCCGGGTATTTGCCGATGGTTTCCATAACTTTATTAATGTCAATTGTCCCGGCAATATTGTGTCCGCAATGACAGATAAAAACGCCGATTTTTTTCACAGCTTATTGCCTTAGTTCAGTTATTTTGTTTTTTAAAACTGGCACAACTTTAAAGAGATCATCAA
>MEUM01000156.1:9806-10565 GCA_001771735.1 Caldifarciminota bacterium RBG_13_43_14
TCAACGACAGGTCGGGAACAAGCAACCACTCCATTAATGGTTTTGGCAAAATCTTCGATCATAGCCATATTTGCCTGTTCTTTTATACCCCGTCCAATGCCAACCACAACATCGGCACGCGTAATATCGACATCACCAACTACCGCCTCGATATACTCTACAAAACGCCGGTATTCAGGTGCTGTAATCCCAGGTTCAAATTTCTCGATAACACCGTTCAAATTTGATGGTTCGACCGGACATGACCCGCTGCGCAATGTGATCAAATGCGTAGACGAATTCCTCATCGTCAAACGCGCATTAAGTTTACCATCATAGACCTGCCGGACAACTTTTAAAGTCTCATCCGTGATCTCAACGCCCAAACAATCAGTGGTAAAAGGTATTGATAATTCAGTTGCTAACGCTGGGGCAAGATCCGCCCCGCACAAACTATGACCAATCATTACCAATCTGGGGTTTTCCTGTTTCAGTAATGCAGCCAATGTAAGCTGATATGTCTCAGCGTTAAAATTCTTGAACATTTCATGATCCGCGACTAACACTCGATCTGCCCATGGTTTTAATATGTCGGCTGATGATGCGGTGTTAAATCCCAACAGGACCGCAGTAAGTTTTAAACCTTTTGGCTGAGCTATTTTACGGCCCATAGTAAGGATCTCAAAAGTAATGTCCTTAATGCTACCCTGGCGGTGTTCGACTAATGCTATTATCTTACTCATGCGATCCTCCTAAACCAGACCTTTTTCTTTTAACACT
>MEUM01000156.1:10596-12946 GCA_001771735.1 Caldifarciminota bacterium RBG_13_43_14
CGCCGCTGATAATCTCAGCGCGCTTGCCAGCCGGGGGTGGATACAGTTCATCAATGATAACGTTCGCCTGGGGATCGATCGATAAGTCACTTTTGCCAAGTACGGTAATTTCTTTTTTTGCCGCTTTCCGGATCGCGATCAAGGACGCATAACGCGGTTCATTAATACCGGTTTGGATCGTAAACAAAGCCGGTAATTTCATATCTAAATGTTCAAGCAAACCGCCTTCCAATTCCCGGTATGCCTGGGCCTTACCTTCATTGATCTCGATCTTGGTGACAAAAGATGCATGGGCAATACCGAGCAGCTCGGCGAGGGTAACGCCGACTTGCGAATAATAATCATCAGTTGCCATACAGCCGGTCATTATTATATCGAATTTCGTAGTCTTAATAGCCTGCTGTAGAAGCTGAGCGGTCTTGAATCCATCAATTTGATCATATTCCTCGGCTTTAACACGTATGGCACTATCCGCGCCCTTAGCCAGCGCGATCCTCAAAGTTTCTTCAGTATCCGGCATACCAACTGAGACTACGGTCAATGAACCGCCGAACTTCTCCTTAATCAAAATTGCTTCTTCCAGCGCATAAGCATCAGATTCGTTCATATCATAGGTCAAACGATCCTTAATAATATCCTTGCCCGTGCTGTCAACTTTGACTTCGGCCTCAGCCGTAAGCGGCACACGCTTTAAACAAGCGATGATATCCAATTTTTCCTCCTTATGAAAAACGATTCAAACGGATTATTATGGATTCAACGGATGTGTTTTATAACCTGCTTCTTCCTTGCTAAACGTATATATTCCAATTTAGGCGTTCCAAAATTTACTAATAATCCAACCTCATATGGCGATGCCTTTAATTGCGAAATCAATTGTTCATGATATACTTTTGGTATTCTCTCAACTGCCTTTAATTCAAGTATTACCTTATCATCAATAACCATATCTAAACGAAAATGCCCAATTTTTACATCCTCGTATCTTACCTCAATTTGCTTTTCGATTTCACAAGGGATCTTTTCTTTTCTTAATTCAAGTTCGATTGCGCGTTGATATATTTTTTCAGGAAAACCACAACCTAATTCAGTATGAATTTTATACAATACGCCGATGATTTTATAAGTAAGTTCTTCATGCAGTAATTTCCTCTTTTTTTCTATCTGCATACGCGTTGGTCAGTAGAATCGCATTTCAAATCCGTCTGCATCTGCCATAATCCGTTGCATCGATTTACTTTAGTAAATCCCTCGCGATCACGATCTTCTGGATCTCGCTGGTACCTTCATATAACTCCAGGATCTTGGCATCGCGGTAAAACCTCTCTACCGGATACTCTCTTGAATATCCATAGCCGCCAAAGATCTGCACCGCCTTGCGGGTCACATCGACCGCGATCGTTGCCGGAAAGTATTTTGCCATGGCCGATTCGCGTGAGAACCTGGGCATGCCTTTATCCTTGCAATAAGCGGCATACTGAACCAGCAAACGCGCGGCTTGCACGGCGCATGCCATTTCCGCCAGCATCGACTGGATCATTTCAAATTCACATATCGGCTGTCCAAATGCTTTGCGTTCTTTTGAATATTTCACTGCTTCCTCAAGCGCTGCCTGAGCAATACCCACTCCCTGGGCGCCGATATCGACGCGCGACACGTCAAGTGTATTCATGCAGACTTTAAATCCATCGCCTTCTTTACCAATCAGGTTTTCCGTGGGTATTTTGGCATCCTCAAAGATCAACTCACAATTACCGGTCGCGCGTATACCCATCAGTTCTTCATGTTTTCCGACCGTAAAACCAGGTGTATCTTTTTCCACAATGAAAGCACTGACGCCTTTGTGTTTGAGCTCTTTATTGGTATAAGCAAAAACAACAAAAATGCCGGCCGCGGTTCCGTTGGTAATGAAACGCTTGGCGCCGTTAAGGATGTAATGATTGCCTTCTAAACGGGCGGTCGCTTCCAGACTGGCAACATCGCTACCCGCATTGGGTTCGGTCAAACCGAATGCACCGATCTTTTCACCACTGCATAATAATGGCAGATACTTCTTCTTCTGCTCTTCATTGGCAAAGGTCAAAATCGGATAGGTCACCAGCGAATTGTTCACCGCGGTTATCACGCCGGTCGAAGCACAAACTCTCGAGATCTCTTCAATGACAATCGAAAGTGATTGGAAATCAAATCCTGAACCACCGTATTCTTCCGGAACAATAACGCCGAGCAGACCAAGTTTGGCCATTTTTTTAATATTAACCATCGGGAACTCACCTGTTTTGTCAATCTCGGGCGCTAGAGGCGCCAATACGCTTTCGGCAAATTTACGCACTTCATCGCGCAACATTTT
>MEUM01000156.1:13088-13230 GCA_001771735.1 Caldifarciminota bacterium RBG_13_43_14
TCCCTATCAATTGCCGAGCTATTACTATTTTCTGTATCTCGGATGTGCCTTCACCGATTTCCATGAGCTTGGCGTCGCGAAGAAATCTTTCCACCGGATAACCGCTGGTGATACCGGCCATACCATGAATGGTTATCGCAAT
>MEUM01000157.1:0-3557 GCA_001771735.1 Caldifarciminota bacterium RBG_13_43_14
TAAATACTATTCTTTACTTCATCGCGGTATTGCTCGACCGCTTCTTTAATATCATCGCCAATACCTGCGTACTTCTTTACGAATTTAGGCGTAAAATCCGGGAATAAACCTAAGATATCGTGCAGTACCAATATCTGGCCATCACATTCTGCACCTGCGCCAATGCCGATAGTCGGTATTTTCAATGCACCGGTAATTTTTTTTGCAAGCTCAGCCGGTATTTTTTCGAGCACTAAAGCAAAACATCCGGTCTGCTCAAGTAACTTTGCGTCATTAAAAATTTTTTCCGCATCCGCATCGCTGCGCCCCTGAGTTTTATAGCCGCTGAGCTTATGTATCGATTGTGGAGTGAGACCAAGATGTCCCATTACCGGTATACCAATCGAAACCATTCGCCCGACTGCTTCAATAACCGGTGCGCCACCCTCAAGTTTGACCGCGGCCGCACCGGCTTTTAAGAACCTGCCCGCATTATATACCGCATCATCCAATGAAACCTGATACGACATAAAAGGCATGTCGGCGACGACCAGGGCGTTATTCACGAACCGGCTGACAATGCGCGTATGATACAGCATTTCCTCCATGCTGATCGTAAGCGTCGTTCTTTCACCGGCAAAAACATTGGCCGCCGAATCACCGACCAGAATAATATCGATACCAGCACTATCGAGAATTTTCGCCATTGGATAATCATAAGCAGTGAGACATGCGATCTTTTCTTTATTTTTCATGCTAATAATTTTTTCAATCGTGATCATGAACGGGAAACGATCCGGCGTGGCTCTTTTAAATTTCTTATTTCATTACAAAGGTATACAAGGTCATGATCATTGCCGATAAAATCAAAACCCTTGATGTTAATAATCAAAACTGGTGATTGATTATAATGAAAGAAAAATGCGTTATAGGCTTCACCTAATGATTTAATATAATCAAATTCAATATTACGTTCGAATTTACGATCGCGATGTTTGATACGGCGATATAGTAGTTCGGGATCGGCCTGTAAATATAGCACAAGATCCGGGCTTGGAATATCTTTTTGAATAAGCCCGAAAATCTTATCGTAAAGGGCGAATTCATCTTCGCCCAGGTTTATCTCGGCAAAAATACGGTCCTTGGCAAAAAGATAATCGGATATCAATCTTGATTGAAACAGATCGATCTGAGCGATCTCGCGCTGCTGTCGGTAACGTGACATCAAAAAATAGATCTGGGCATGAAAAGCAAACTTTTTAGGATCGGCATAAAAATTTTCCAGGAATGGATTGTCCTCAAATTTTTCAAGCACGGTGCCGGCATGGAATTTATCGGCCAGAATCTTGGCGAGCGATGTTTTGCCCACGCCGATCACACCTTCAACCGCAATTAATTTTAATTCCTTCACTGCTCACTCCCCGGGCATATTCAAGAAGCGTTTTTTTTTGCCCGGTGGCTTAAAATCAGGAATAAGTTCAGCCGCGATGATCTGAGCAAACGGACGTTTAAAAAACTCTGGATGCGGTATTTGAAGATTCGGCTCTTTAATTTTCATACGTTCATAAAAAAGTATATCAATATCGATTAACCTGGATCCCCAACGCCGGGATTTCATATCCCGGCCCATGGCTAATTCGATATTTTTTATGACCGCTAATAATTGCTGCGGTGTCAAATCCGTATCAACATATAAACCTTGGTTCAAAAAATCAGGCTGATCGACTTTGCCAACTGGTTTTGTTTTATATATTTTGGTCTGGCGGTTAATATGAATACTATGATGTTCAAGTATTTGGCATGCGCGGTACAAATTACCCTTCATATCCCCTTGATTTGATCCCAGTAAAAGCATGACCGATGCCATTTGTCTATTTTATCCAAAAGCTATTTAAGTGTCAAGATAATACTGATGACCGATGGCAGCTAACTGATAGCTGATAACAGATACCCCCTCACCCCGACCCTCTCCCCCTGTGAGGGGGAGAGGAACAAGGAGAGGGGGAGTTCTTTCGCGCTACGCGCTACGGTTTTACCGTACTGCTTCCAAATAAGCCCGGTTTTTCTTGATCTGATCATAGGAAAAACAGACAAAACCCGCGCACGATTTATTGCGGACCATGTTGACCTGGGACTGAACTTCTTCGGGCGTCAGCAGGTAAACGCCGATACCGACCGCAATCCGTTCTGAATTTCCCGTCTTCAAAACCTTATCTATGGTGGCCTCGATATGCCGGCCATAAGACATCAAGCAGACCAGATCGATTGAACCCTGGTTCAACCATGTTTGCCAGTCCTGACAATAATCACGGCGAGCTGAAATTAAGTCTGGTTTGACTGCGGCCGAGACAATGATATTAGGATTTAGCTCTTTAATTCTCCGGCTTAGCAGAGTTATAAATGAAGATAAATCATTGACTACATAACTGCGGAATTTCTGATGCAGCTCATCATTACCCTGATAACCGTATCGATATATAAAATCCTCTTGATCGGTATCGATCGGATCAAGGCAATAATAACGCATAAACTGTGATCGTATTGCCGGATCGTAAATAAAGCCCGGTCCTGGATATCGAACATAATCAAAGTGAACGCCATCAAATGAATATCGGCTTACTAGTTCACTGACAATATTCAGTAAATATTCCTTCACCTGTTGATCGCCCGGAGCAAGATAATAGCCCTCAATCCATTTTTTCTCGAGTTCATCGATCGAATAGTCGATTATTGAACGTCCGGTCTTATCCTGCACGTACCAGGCGGGATAGCGGTTGACCGGATGAGTTAAACTGTTTCGTTTTGGTGCATAGCCCCACGAATAATACAGATTTATCCATGCTGACACCTGTATGTTACGGCGATGCGCCTCCTCAATAAACTTGTGCAACCATTGATCCGATTTACGTGCATTAACCGCATACTCGGAAGGATAATAGGTCTCCCCTAATGCAAAAATCTGTAAGAAAATATGATTGAACCGGCCATCAAGGACGTTTAAGATCTCAACGCCGTCATTGATCGCCCAGCGCGGTACCCACACTCCCTTTATATTGGCCAGGATTAAAAATAACACAATCGCCATCATTTGAACTGTATTGAAATATAGGGCTTTGTCAATTGTCAAGAAAAGTCGAAGAGTTTTATGCAGTATTGACTTTAATGTATATTTTCATACAATATAATTAATACTATCAAAGGAGGTATTATGGGTTTTACGACGATTTTTTTGATCGTTATTATACTATTAATAATTTTGAGTGCGGTAAAAGTATTGCGAGAGTATGAACGAGCAGTAATTTTCAGACTCGGACGCTATACTGGGATCAAAGGACCCGGGCTTTTCATTCTCCTTCCCGGCATCGATAAAATGGTCAAAGTCGCATTACGAGTGATAACCTACGATGTCCCCCCCCAGGATGTCATCACCAGGGATAATATTTCGATCAAGGTAAATGCGGTCGCATACTTTCGCGTTTTCGAACCATCCAAAGCGATATTGGAGGTAGAAGACTATTTATACGCAACCAGTCAATTGGCTCAGACCACATTGCGCAGTGTATGCGGTGAATATGAAC
>MEUM01000157.1:3627-5823 GCA_001771735.1 Caldifarciminota bacterium RBG_13_43_14
AACTACGCTTTCTTCAAACCCTTACTGAAGTTGCGACCGAAAAGAACTCAACCATTATTTTCCCGGTGCCGATCGACCTGTTCACTGCTTTTATCAAGAAAACCAGTGAAAAAGCAAAATAATGGTCAGTGTTTATCAACAAAAAGGGCTGGATTTATACCCGGTTGTTGAGAGTACTATTAAAGATATTTTGAAAACAACGGCTATATTTAAGGATTTTTTCGAGATCAATCCTAATCTTTATAATCCGCTCCGCCAGCAATACAATGCCATGTCGATAATAGATCAAATGGCTAAAATTCAGGAAGAAAAAAGTAACAAACGATTTATGCTGGTCGATGTTGATATTTATGTTCAGGGCATTAATCATGTTTTCGGGCTGGCCGATCCTGTACGCCAAACAGCGATAGTCTCAACCCATCGCTTAGAGGGTGATAAATTTCCCGAGCGGCTTGCTAAAGAAACCGTTCATGAACTCGCACATCTGTATGGACTTCAACACTGTTCCATTCCCGAATGTGTTATGTTTTTCTCACATACTATGCTGAATACTGACCACAAACAATCCACCTTCTGCCCTAATTGTAGGAGTAAATATGGATAATTATACGCTGTTCACACCCGGTCCAGTCGATATCCCCGATGAAATCAATCGGGAAATGAATAAACCTTTAATATATCACCGGGAGAATCGTTTCGCGCAACTACTTGATGAAATCGGCAATAAACTTAAACAGATCTTACAAACAAAAAACCGGATCTATTTTTTAACCGCTTCCGGAACTGGAGCCATGGAGGCGGCATCGACAAACATCCTTTCTGCAAACGATGAAGCTCTGATCCTGGTCTGCGGCAAATTCGGTGAACGATGGGCAGAAATCTGTGATATGCATAAGATCAAAACGCATATTATGAAAGTTGAATTCGGAAAAACCGTTACGCCGGATGCGGTCGAAGCAAAACTAAAAACTCTAAACCGACCGGTAGTAATCTTCACAACCCTGACCGAAACATCAACCGGTGCATTGAGCGACATCAAAGCGACCGGGGACATTGCCCGACGTCATGATTGCCTGTTTGTGGTTGACGGAATCGCTGGTCTGGCGGCCGATCCCTGTCCTCAGGATGAATGGTATATTGACGTACTGATCGGTGCATCGCAAAAAGCCTTCATGTCTCCCCCGGGTATCTCTTTTTATTCAGTAAATGACCGGGCTTACCAAAAAATGATGAAAGATCATTTACCCAATTATTATTTCAGCATTGAACTGGCTGAAAAATATTATCAGAAAGGGCAAACCCCTTTTACGCCGGCGATTAATGTTCTTTTTGCTTTCCGGAAAGGTGTCGATATGATAATTGATAAGGGCATCGATAAGAACCTGAAGAATCATCGAGAGATCGGCGACTTTGTGCGTAAGCGGGTAAAGAAAATGGGCTTGGAGCTTTTGCCTGAACAACCATCCAATGCGCTTACGGTGTTTAAAATGAATGACAATCAGGATAGTACCGAGATCATACGTGTGGTTAAGGAACGATACAATATTCTATTTGCCAATGGTCAAGCAGAACTCAGGGGTAAAATAATCCGTATCGGGCATATGGGAAATTACACGATCAGTAAACTGGATGGGGCAATTAATGTCATGGAAAGTGTAATAAAGGAATTGCGAGGTTAAGATGAATCGCTATATAAAATTGGGCTATGAAGGAATTGAGCTTGAACTTCCGGTACATGCCCTTTACCTTTATCGGGAGAGCACTCAATTACTGGAAAATATAATACCATTGATCTCGGAAGGAATCGAACGCAAAGAAAGATGTGTTTTTGTGGGTCGCGAGGTTGACTGTAAATTTCTGAGGAATCGTTTCAAAAAAAATCTCACACTGGTCAGCAAGGGAGTGGAAGCAGCTGATTTCATCCCCTGGATCAAAAGCGAATACGACAAATTACCAAGCACCTATCATGGGCTAAGGGTTTTTCTCGAAAGCACGCCCGAATTCCTGGGGTACGAAGATATACTCGATGACTTCAATACTCAGCCGGACCTGCGTCTATTTCTTCTGTGTCAATACCAGATCGATTCTTTGAATTCGGACCAAATGTTGAATATGCTCAAAAATCACCCCTATGTTTTTGTTGAACATTTGCTTAAACCAAATTGCTTTTATTCCCGGGTCAAACATCGAATATGG
>MEUM01000158.1:0-424 GCA_001771735.1 Caldifarciminota bacterium RBG_13_43_14
GGAAACCGACGACGAATATTATCTGCTGATCAATACTGTTCAAGACCAGCTTAAGCAAATTCAACAGCTTGGCTTCAAAACTGAAATCACCTATCATGATATCGCCGAAAAATTCTATTTAATGGCGGGTTCACGCGATCCTGAATTTCGTCGCACATTCGGGTATTTCTACACGTACTGGGAAACACGCGATACTCTTCAATATCTTGCCAGTCTATATCCAAATATTACCCGGTATTATAGCGCTGGGAATTCTTATCAGGGATTGAGTATTATCGCCTTCAAGATTTCGGATAATCCCGATAATGATGAGGGTGAACCATCAGTCTGTTTTAACGGCGCAACCCATGCCCGCGAGCCAATGGGTAATTATTTATGCATGGATTTTATTAAATATTTATTAGCGAATTATGGTTCGGATTCA